>JAUWNO010000157.1 GCA_030612605.1 Armatimonadota bacterium | reverse complement strand
ACTTCAATCTTATAATCTTTATGCTTATATTCTCCCTCGATTCGTTCCACGGTTACGCCTGGCCAGTTTCCAACTCTTTGTGTTGAACCGGTGAGAGCATTGAAAAGGGTTGTTTTCCCGCAGTTTGGATTACCAGCGAGAGCAATCGTAATTTTTTTCATCTTAAATTTCCTCCACTTCCAGAGCATCAGCTTCCGTTTTTCGTAAGGTCAGGTTAAATCCTTTTATTTTGATTTCTATCGGATCGCCCAAAGGTGCTTTTCTGGTAACAAAAAATTCAGCTCCTTTGACCAATCCCATTCTGAGAAGCTTTTCCCGGTAGTGTCTATTCTTTGTTGTATAGCCGATAACTTTAACATTTGAACCAACTTCAATGTCTTTAAGTTTCATTAATTCTCCTTTAATTGCATTTGATAATCATTCTCATTCGAGGTAGAAAAAATTTTCTCGAATTCATTTTTTTTGGCATTTGTTACAAATACCTTTTGCTCCAATGTTGAATTCTCTTATCTTGAAATCGTGTTTCTTCGCTAATTTATTTAGAATGCTTTCTGCTTCTTTGCTTTCTACTTCGATTATTTTCCCACATTTTTCACAGATAAGATGAAGATGCCTACTGTGTCCGTAGGTGTGTTCATAATGGTCTTTTGCCAGGCATCGCAATGATTGCTTTATCAGGCTTGATTCAACGAGGAGCGGTATTGTTCTATAAATTGTAGCCCTGGATACATCTTTATGTTTTTTTCGGATTTTGTCATAAAGCCCATCAACATTGAAATGTTCATGAGTCGCAAAAACTGTATTCAGAATGATCTTTCGAGGTTTGGTCAGCTTCAAACCTTTGGAGATCAGGTATCTTTCAAATACAAAATTTTCGTTTCCCATATCACCTCTAATTTTTTTTACGAAACAAAAGGAAAATAGTCGGATATATCTGTCAAGATAAAATTGAGAATGAGTCTCAAAATAGTATGGAAGCAAACTAACTTAATGAAAAAATTGCTAAGTTATGTAAACTAAAAAACCCGAGTCGAGTTGTGCTCAACCCGACTCGGGTTTTAAAACCACCAACTTAAGTTGGTGGCTAATAATAAGATAGTAACTTTTAACCGATTCATCGGTTTCCAAATATTTGATAAATTTTCTAACATATCTATAATTATAGCCTTTTTAGAGTAAACTCAAGATTAAAAAAAAGATTGTATTAGATATCGAGTAGATCGTTTCCTAGTTATTGTTGCAATTATTAATATATTAAATTCCAAATCTAAAGCATCAAATAATGAAATTCAAAATAGTTTTGGTCATTTTAACTTGAGATTTTGAAATTATTTGTAATTTATGTTTTGTGTTTTGATATTTTATTAGAAATTAGATATTTTTAATTAGAGCTTTATGAATCTAATCCCTGTAAATACATTTGGATTTGGCAGCATCTTTTTTGGAACAAACCCGCACACACCGAAAACAGTGAATACAATTCACATCCGAAATTTCTTCATTATAACCGATATCAATGTTCATGGGACAGTAATTCAGGCAGTTAAAGCAATTGATGCTGGTTTTTATATTTCTAAAAATCTTTAATTTCTTAATTTTAAGAAGCCTTCCTAAGTATTGAAAAACATTCATCATAGCAGCATAAGGGCACAGATAACGGCACCAGAACCTTTCTACGAGGAACCCTCCAAAAATTATGATAACAAGTGTGATGACAGCAGCAATTCCAATTCTTTGAGGATGTGCAAAAGCCAGAACAGGACAGAATTTCATATATAAATACTGTATTCCCAAATAGGCGGAAATTACTGTTATCAGAAATGAGAGATATTTCAATCCTAAAAGAAAGCGGTGAAATTTAAAGGGAATCCTTTGCAGAAATTTATGTTTGGATTTGTTTAGTTTATAAATAGATTCCTGCAATGTACCAATAAAGCAAATATATCCGCAAAAAAAACGCCCCAGAAAAATCGTGCTGAATGCGATTAAAAAACCAATAATAATAGCAGGCTTAAATAACATTCCTGTGTGTAGTTTTAATCCCATTATTCCAAAGCAAATACTGGAATAGGGGCAGAACTGATGAGCAGTAGTAAAAATTCCTTTTATAAGAAGGATTAGCATAAAAAGGGAAATCCCAAAAGAAACTGATTGGATTATTCCACGTAATACATCTCGTTTCATTATTATATCTTATCCATCCTAACTTGGCTAGACCGAAAAAATTTAACACTGAAAACACCGAAAAAACACCGAAAATAGAAAACTCAAAAAGTTGAAAAAACATTCTAGTTGCCAAACCCCAGTTTGGCAACAAACTTGAAAGAATTATTACGTATCCAAGCTGGGGGTGAGCTTCGCAGGTCTCACTTTGTTCGGCTGGATACGAGAGATCAACGAACAAAATCTAACAAAAAAATAAAAGTTCGTTATTGTTAGTTTTGTTAGTTGCTAATAATTCTTTTTTAATTGGGAATCCGCAGAAAAAAGCAAAGTCTTTAAACTATCAGCAACAACTTTAAAGTTTTCCATCTCATCTTTTGGTACAGGCGGACCGGAAACATTTTTCAGTTTTAAGGGGTTAATTGCAGTTCCATGATGATAAATCGTGTAATGAAGATGATTCCCGGTGGAAAGTCCTGTAGAGCCAACGTAACCGATGATGTCATGTTGCTCGACTCTATCTCCAACTTTATATTTTCCGTATTTGCTCAGATGACCGTAAAGTGTTTTATAGCTATTAGCATGACGAATCATTATTGTTTTTCCGTAGCCGCCTTTTCTGCCTTTCACAGTGGGATGCCCACCTTTCCAACCTCTATGAATAATAGTTCCATCAGCAGAAGATTCCACCGGCGTACCATAGGCAGCAGCATAATCCACACCATTGTGCATCCACACCTTTTTTTTTATTGGATGGAAACGCTTTCCAAAATATGATGAGATTCGTTTATAGTTTAAAGGAGATTTCAGAAATGCTTTCTGGAAGGATTCACCTTTTTCATTATAATATTTGATGGTTCCTTTATTATTTTCATAACGATAAGCAATATTATTGTACTTTCCGCTAACATATTGAGCAACAAGAATTTCACCGTATTTAACAAACTCATATCCATTCATAAATTGTTCATAAACCAGGTGAAATTCGTCACCTTTTTGAGGATCAATATTGAAATCGATATCCCACTGAAATATTTCGCTGAGAGCCATTGCCAATGCAGGTCCCTCATCCTGGTCTATCATTGCTTTGTAAAGAGATGAAATAATGACTCCGTCACATTTTTTGATGACCTTGATTACCGGTAATGTATCGATTTTTGTGAAATATAAATCAGTAGTATCTCTTAACACTCGATAAGTTTTTATCTTATCCGGAAAATAAGACAGTTCATGAATGACATCCAAACTATCGAGTTTAACCTTGAAACTATCTCCGGGATGGGAACGCCGCAAATTATAAATTTCATCCAATTTATTTACAAGTTTATAAACATCTGTGTTCTTAATATCTTTTTGTTTTAAAGCTTCAGCAAGTGTTTGTCCCTGTTTCAGGGAACCGGATTTATAAATAAACGGGTCGATTTCTTCCGGTTCTTTTTTGGCACATGAAAATAAGAAAAACAAAGCTAATAACAATGAAATATATTTCATC
This sequence comes from Armatimonadota bacterium, assembly GCA_030612605.1. Lineage (GTDB taxonomy): Bacteria > Cloacimonadota > Cloacimonadia > Cloacimonadales > TCS61 > JABMPU01. The sequence goes on along the minus strand of JAUWNO010000157.1, from coordinate 2,089 downwards.
AAAATATCCTTCCATCAAAAAATAATGAGAAAAAAGTTTTATCATCAGTATTCTTGTCAACGGAATTAAATACTTGACGCCTTCAATCAGCATTTTGTCTCTTGTTTTTGATTATTACACTGCGTTACGAAAGAGGACTTTCGTAACGAGCATAAATTAGCTTCCCGTCTTGGTTCCGAATAGCGAGATTATTCCAAGGCAGGTAAAATTCACAAAGAAGCACGAAAGTGAATAAAAAAACACTTAGCGTTGCTTCGCGTTCTTAGCAGCTAAAAAAAACAGGAGAGACAATGAAAAGAATGATTTCAATAGCTTTTGTAATCTTTTTAATAATGACATTAAATTCAGTTGATCGGATTGATGAATCTACTGTAATCTCCACTGAAGACATCATTAAAGCAGTTGATAAAGCAAAATCCGACAGCTTGATCGCCAGGACCGGATTCGATGAACTGATAAAAGATCTCGAAAAAATCGAGGGACTGTTTACTTTTTATCGCAATAATGAAGACGGAACAGTTTATATGGAAATTAAACCCGAGCAATTTGGAAAAATTTATCTCTGCTCCATGACCCGCCAATCCGGCGATGCTTATATGTTCGATGCTTCTGCTATGATGCGCAACTTCCCCTTTTTCTTTAAGAGAGTTCACAAAAAGATACAAATGATTCAGAATAACCTGAAATTCCGGGCTGATGAACCTGCCATGAATCGAGCTATCGAGAAATGCTTTTCAAATTCGATAATCGCATCATCGAAAATAGCCTGCAAACCACATGAAGAAACCCGTTCCATCCTCATAAAAGCAGCGGATATTTTTCTGAAAGACTTTGCTAATGTAGAATATTCCACAGAAAGAAGAAAGAGAAAATTCAGTTTTGATAAAGATAACAGCTATTTTTCCGATTTGAAGTCATTTCCAAATAATACTGAAATCGAAGTAATTTTGCATTTTAAGAACAATCAATGGAAAGGAGGTTACACTCTGCCGGATTCCAGAAGTATGCTTCATCGCTATCATTACAGTTTGTCATCAATTCCGGAAACAAATTATAAACCTCGCCTTGCAGATGATAGATTAGGTCATTTCACCACCATTTTCCAAGATTATTCCGATTTATTAACAGAATCTCCTTATGTGCGTTATATCAATCGCTGGCACATTGAAAAAGAGAATCCCAATGCGAAAGTTTCCAAAGCGAAAAATCCCATTGTTTTCTGGTTGGAAAATACCATTCCGGAAGAATTCAGACCTGCTGTTAAAAAAGGCATTTTACTTTGGAATGATGCCTTTGAAAAAATTGGGATTAAAGATGCAATTATTGTAAAAGAGATGCCAGACGATGCAGATTGGGATCCTGCAGATTCGCGTTATAACACTATTCGCTGGATCATCCAACCCGGTGGAGGATATGCAGTTGGACCTTCTCATGCCAATCCTTATACCGGCGAGATTTACTTTGCTGATGTTCGCATCAGCGTTGATTTTCTGCGTTTTTTCTTCACCGAATTTGAAGAATTTGTGAATCCGCAAAGTTGGATGGATGGTCTGCAATCTGCCAGTTGGGATAAACGAACATTTGTAGAAGATAATTATGCCAGAGGATTATCGCAGCAAATGGCTTTTGGTTGGAATGTGCTTTATTCAAGAGGTCTTTTCGGAATTGGAAAAGATGATATGAAAGACTTTGTTGATGAGGGAATTACCAGCCTGGTTGTTCATGAAGTGGGGCACACACTGGGTTTGCGTCACAATTTCAAAGCAAGTACGATTTATACTTCAGAACAACTTCAGGATAAAAAATTTACGAAAAAAAATAGTTTAACCAGTTCTGTGATGGATTACACACCTATAAATGTTGCACCGATCGGAGGAAAGCAGGGAAATTATTTTCAAACAGAATTAGGTGTTTGGGATAACTGGGTCATAGAGTATGCCTATTCTGTTTTTGCTGAAAAAGAGGAAGCAGAAGAATTGGAAATAATCGCAGAAAAATGCACGCAGCCTCTTCTTGATTACGTAACTTATGAGGACGCTTTTGGTTTATCGAGTAGAGGAGTTTATCCTTCTGCCTGTATGTTCGACCT
>JAUWNO010000285.1 GCA_030612605.1 Armatimonadota bacterium | reverse complement strand
CAATGGAAAAAATAAATAAAACTTTTGCTGACATTAACGAATTCTTTTCTGATGAAAATATTACAAAACAAATTTTTTATGAAAAGCAGATAAATGAGCGATTAGATAAAGTTTATAATGAGTTGCATAAAATTGATAAGTTGTATATTCGACCGGAAATATATTAGTTCTAAAAAAAAACATTGCGAAGGTCTTTGACCATTCGCAAGGTTGTTTTTTCGTGTTTTTTCGTGTGTTTCGCGGGTAAAAAAATGAAGTCAATAATTCTGATAATCGATGATGAATCTACTTTTGTATCAAAGATGCGATTGGCTTTTAAATCGTTTTCTTTTACAGAAGCATTAACGATTCAGAAAGCAGAACAACTATACTCCAATAAAAACTTTGATCTCATTTTACTCGATTTGAAATTAACACCTTCTCAAAATACTTTAGATGGTTTGAAACTAATCGAGCCTATAAAAAAGATTCAGCCTGAAACCCCGCTGGTTGTTGTAACTTCGGATGAGAAAACCGAAACGGTTGTGCAGGCAATGAAACTCGGTGCGGATGATTTCCTGCGAAAAAGTAATTTCGACTTACTTTCCTGGAAAAAGAAATTTGAACTTCTTATCGAAAATAAAAATTTGAATAAACAATTATCCAATATTGAAACAGAGAAATATCCTTTTATCGGAAATTCCAATCAAATTAAAGAAATTAAAAAGACATTAGAAATTTTAGCAAAAGAATCTGATTTTACGGTTCTGATCACAGGTGAAACAGGAGTTGGAAAAGAGGTTGCCGCTCGTTATCTTCATAAAAAAGGAAAGCGAAGTAAAAAACCTTTCGTTGCCGTTCATCTATCCGCAATTCAGGAAACACTTCTGGAAAGTGCATTGTTCGGGCATAAAAAAGGAGCATTCACCGGAGCAGATTACGACAGAGAAGGATTTTTCCGAAAGGCTAACGGCGGTATTCTGTTTCTGGATGAAATCGGTGATGTCACGACTTCTCTGCAAATTAAATTACTGCGATTTTTGGAAACAAAAACCATTCAGGTTGTCGGTGGAGATGAGGAAATTCATCTCGATGTGCAGATAATTGTTGCTACAAATCATAATCTAAAAGAATTGATAAAATCAAATGAATTCCGGGCAGACCTGTATTATCGCCTAAAAAATTTTGAAATTGAAATTCCACCACTTCGTCAGAGAAAAGAGGATATTTTTGAAATCCTTTTATATTATCTGAAAAAATCCGGTTATTCCAATTTAGAAGATATTCTTGAAGAAGAAGTTAAAAATAGAATTTTGAATTATGAATTTCCGGGAAACATCAGGGAATTGAAGAATATTATCGACTCGATGCTGCTCAAAACAAAAGTAAAACAAAAGAAGAAAGTGGATATCGAATGTTTACCTGAAGAAATTCGTTTATCTTACGATCATTTTTCCGAACCCAAAAATGAAAATAAAATATCAGAAGAGAAAAATGTTCAGATGCAAATGGCAAAGATAGAATTAACCGCGATTGAAAATGCTTTGTTAAAAACTTATGGTAATAAATCTGCTGCTGCCCAACTTCTCGGAATGACTGCCGATCAGATGCGTTATCGGGTTTTGAAATGGTGGAAAATAGAGCATTCTCTTTTTTCTTCTTTTCAGAATATTATTGAAAAATATAAACTAAAGGATTGATATAATGGAAATAATTTTTTATAAATTGGAAACTTTAAAATCTATTAATAAAAATTCAATATTCAATAATATTAAAATATTTATTGAAAATCTTGAACCCATAAAGAAATATCTAGAAATTGAAGATGATAATAAACTTATCATTGCTTTTGCCAGAATGGAAGATTTGCATAATAAAGATACACACTTGAATTTAATAAATAATAAAAATATTTCACGGTTGATTTCAGATTTTTATAACCCAAATGATTATAATAATAAAATTAAGAATTATAAACCTTTACCTATTATTGTAATCGGTTTTGAAGATTTTGTAGAGCATCTCGAATTTAAGAAAAATCAATTAATAAATAATAAAGATAAAAATAAAATTGAAATAGATAATTTATCAAATCAAATTAAAGTAGTAGAAAATTTAAATCTGGATCAGCGAGTAAAATTCTTTGATTCCAGTATCTGGCATAGATATGTTCCTTTGGATAAAAATTTTATAACAAATTTTGAGAAAGTAATTAATGAAATTGTTAATAATATGAAATTATATCAAACTAGCGTATCAAGAGAATTCTTGGAATTCAAAACCAGGATGATGGTAAATTCTTATCTTGCTCCGGTTGGCAAAAGAGGTCACGCATCACATTTGGTTCCTTATAAATTTCATTCGGAAAGTACAATGAAATCTTTCTTTGATGAAGAGATAAAAGAAGTAGAAGAAAAATTCCAAAATTTACGATGGAAATTTTTGTTAATAGATGATTATGCGATGGAACATTTAAGATCATCTGATGATTCTAATAATAATCATATCCCAACTAAAGCAAAAATAATGAAAACAACATTAGAAGACATTTTAGGTTTAAACAAAGTGGATATTATAGAATGGACTGAAAATTGGAAAAACGATAATGAAAATAAAAATTTTCTTTTGTGGGTAAGATCAATTACTGATGCAAAGGAAGCATTAAAAGCAGAAATGTTTGATATTATATTTTTAGATTATTTGTTTACAGAAGAGGGTAAATTAGGTTCGGAATTACTTAAAGAAATTCTAAAAAAGAAAAATGAAAATTTACGAAAAAATATTGGACCTTTAGAAAAATTTTGGATATTTCCCATTTCTGCTTTTTCCTACGCAATGATGGATGATTTGCGGGAAAGCGGTTTGGGATATTATGAAGATTATTGGCATATTTCTTCCGGTTCTGATCCGATAAATACTCCCTGGCTTTTTAAGTATAAATTGATAAAGTTTTTTAAACTGCAAATTGAATTGTTAGATAAAACCATTCCTTCTTTTTTTAATGAGTTTCATTCACATAAAATTGATATTCAGGAATCAGCACAGAAAAGTTATGCAACTCTTACTGCTTTAAGAAAAGATTACTATTCGTTAATACAAGACAATCAAAAAAAGAGCCTTTTTGCAAAATCTATATTAGAATATTTCGAGAAAAATAATGCTCCTAATCACATTTGGGAACATCTTAATCATTTGATTTATTTACTTGCTTTTGGATCCGGAACAGAATGGGCAGAAATGTGGGAGGAATATACTTTTATAAAAAATTATCTCGATGGTTTAATAAATACTTCCGATTCTGAAAGATGTTTACGAAATATAAAAAAATATATCATAGATTTACAAAAAGAATTCAGGAACTAAAATGCAGCAGGGAACATTCTTCAAACTCGATTCTAACTCAAAACTCAATCAAGGACAGGTTATTTTTCGTTATTTACCAGTATATTATAAAAATAAGAAAGATAGGAGCGAGAACAAGAACAAAATAAGTTTCCCGATTTATATTGCCCTCAAGCCATATTCAATAGATTTTTATTATCACAGTATAGACAAAATACTTGATAATGACGATGAAGAAGATAAAAGCAAAAATGAACAACATATCAATATCCGCATTCTTCACATTCCGTTATCATCAAATCTTTCGGTGAAAGACAATCTCACCGAAATTCTGAAAACCAGTTTTGACTGTGCCTATCCATTAGGTAATGATTACAAAATCAATCTCGACAATATTCCACAATATTATTGGAATCTGAAAGAATATTTTTCTGA
>JAUWNO010000156.1 GCA_030612605.1 Armatimonadota bacterium | reverse complement strand
ATTAGTTCCGCTGGCAAAGGGAACTATTACTCTGGGTACGGAACGAAACGATTTGATGGTGTATATTGAGGGAATTGCAAAAAAACCTCCTTTTGAATTGAAAAATATTCCGGCTGGAGTTTATGAATTGAGAATCGTGGGACCAGGAATCGACGAAATCATCGGAGTTGTGGTAGATGCTGACAGACATTCTTTTATAGATTTGGACCTTTTATTTCCTGAATAGATTTTCAACCTGAACTCGTTACAAAACTCCTGTTTTATAACGTAAAATGTTTTCGAAATAGAATTTTCCTGCGTTTAACCTTCCGAAAGGTTAGTTCTTTTATTATTTCTTTCAGACCTTCGGAACGGTGAGAGAGCGTAAGTTAATCATAAGTAAAACGACTGACCAAGATTTTTAAATCTACAGATAAACTAATGAGTTCTGCATAATTAGTGGATTTTGAAAATTATGGAAGAAAAGCAGAAATTCCAACTATTCAACTCATCCCCTAACCCCTTCTCTTACAAAGAGAAGGGGAAATCGAAGTCATCACTCTTTTTGAAGAGAGGGAACGACCTGTCGGGGCGTAGCCTTGGCGAAGACCGAGGGTGAGTTAGAAATTGAATTATGAAGAACCCTTCAGATAAACTATGGTAGTGTAACATACTTTATGAAAGATTATGAAAAGTATTTTCATAGAAATGAGAGAGGTTATTTGAAATTTGAATTCGGATTTTTACAGTAGTATCTTTTTGCAGACGGTCTCTTAACCACTTTCTTTGAAAAGGATAAAAGATGGATTTTTTTAAGGCATACTTCCGGAAACAGGTTTAACTGGTCTTATTTAAGGGGAGAATTCTTAAAAGTGCTATAATTGTATAGAAAACAATAAGTTAAGTGTGATAATAATAGGTTCTGTGTTACAGAACCTAAACTATAAAAAGGAGTAAAAATGAAAATCATCGATTTAAATGAAAAATACAATAAAACCTTTTTCTGCTGTCTGGAGGACTGGTCTGACGAAATGAAGGATGCTGGCGACCACAAACAAAAGTGGTTTGAAAAGATGAAAGATAAAGGTCTGCGTGTAAAACTTGCTCTTGATGAAAACGATAATGCCTGCGGAATGATACAATATGCTCCTATAGAACATTCACCTGCTAATGGTAAAGACCTCTATTTTATTTTCTGCATCTGGGTGCACGGATACAAGAAAAAAGGTGTGGGAAACATGCAGAAAAAAGGAATGGGAAAAGCATTGATTCAAGCTGCAGTAAAAGATGCACAAGAACTCGGTGCAAAAGGAATTGCTGCCTGGGGACTTTCTTTACCATTCTGGATGAAAGCTGCCTGGTTCAAGAAACAGGGATTTAAAAAAACTGATAAAATGGGAATGCAGGTTCTTCTGTGGAAACCTTTTGCAGAAGACGTTGCTAAACCCAAATGGATTCGCGAAAAGAAAAAACCACAAAAGATTCCCGGAAAAGTTACTGTTACATCTTTCCTAAACGGTTGGTGTCCTGCCCAGAATATTGTATTTGAACGAGCTAAACGAGCTTCAGTAGAATTTGGTGATAACGTGGAATTCCAAGAAATAAATACATTCGATAGAAATACATTTTTAGAGTGGGGTATCTCTGATGCTCTTTTTGTAAATGGCAAACAGATTCGAACCGGTCCACCACCATCCTTTGAGAAGATAAAGAAGCTGATCGGGAAGAAAGTGAGGAAGCTGTGAAACTTGAGTTAAGCTGGCTTCAGCCAGTCTTGACTTAAGTTGCCAAGAATTATAAGGCAAGAAATGAAAGCAAAATATTTCTTTAAACCAAAGTATGGAATTGTAATTTACATTTGTTATTTTTTCTTTTTGCTTATGTTGTCTGTCGGGCTTTTTGTTTTAATAGTTATAGGAAATTTTCCCATTAAAGAAACTATCATATTCGCAGTAATGCTAATTTTGTTGTTATTGGTCCCATTAATAATAATAAAAAAAATTGAATTCCATGATAGAATATATTTTTTCTATTATTGGGGCAGAATTGTTACAAGAGAGTATTATGAATTAATGGATATTGGAAAATGGTCAATAAAATTCAATAAGTTAACCCTTCCAATAATGAACATGAACAACTCCGAAGAATTATTAGATATATTAGAGCATCTGATAAATAGTGGTGTTTTTGATCGTAATCAGTTAAAAAATACATTAAAAGTAAGAGAAAAGTATGAATTAAAAAGTACAATATTCGCTCTTATAATAACATACCTGATTATTTTATTTGGTAATAAATATATTCTTAGTGTTTTCAAAATGGATACAATAAAAGATATGAAATTATTTTATACATCAGAGTTTATAATTTTATTTCTATTTTGGTATTTTCTCATTTATTGGTATATGAATAAAATGAAAAATAAAAACAATTCTAATTGAATAGTTCGATAGAAACAATTCTCTTGTTCCCAAAGTGTTTACTCCGGCTTTTGACGGACATCTTTGCGAACATAATTGAATTCGAAACTGTGTTTCGCTTAAAAAGATTACATCCTTAAATGGAGTTTAAGAACGAGCAACATTAATTCAACTTAACACAAGATTTTTAACTTGTGTCAAGTTTCAACATTATTCCCCTATCAAAAACTCTCCATCTTTCACATCAATCTTCGCTTTCTGATTCGGCGGAACTTTGCCTTTCTGATGAAATTAAAAACAATCGTACGAAACGATATCATCTATCGCTTTCAGATTTCTGCTTCCTTTTTCTACTGCTGGGTATCCAACAGGCAATAAACCGACAATCTGGTGATCTTCAGGAAGATTGATCAGCTCTGCCATTTCATCGTGATGGAAAGCACCGATCCAACAAGTTCCCAATCCCATCTCAGCAGCTTGCAAAACGATATGCTCTCCTGCAATTGCACCATCAATAATAGGAGCTGTCTGACCACAGGTCATCACATAATCAAGATTTGTGATGCAGATGGCGATTGTAATTGGTGCTTCTGCCACAAATTTTTGTCCCTTGCAAATCCTTGTAAGCTGTCTTCTTTTTTCCGGATCTTTAATAACAACAAAACGCCAAGTTTGTTTGTTACTTGCAGATGGAGCAAGTCGAGCTGCTTCTAATAAAGTATCTATCTTTTCCTGCTCAATGGATCTATTCTGAAATTTTCTTACACTGAATCTGTTTTTGATACAATTTAATAACATTTTCTTCTCCTGAAATAAACATTACAAGTTTCGGAAACTTGTAATGTTTAAAATTTTTTATCTGAAATTATAATGCTTTTTTACTGCTTCTTTGATATCCCAAACACAGGAAAGTCCTTTGGGGAATGTAACGAAATCACCTTTCCCGAACTCGTACTTTTCGTCATCTTTGGTTTCAACAATTACTTTTCCTTCCAAGAGATAACATTCCTCTGTAAAATCGTAATACCAATCAAACCTGGAAACTTCCTTTTCCCAAATTGGCCATGATTTTATACCTCTTTTTTCAATTTGTTCCTCTGATAATTTTTCAATTTCAACCTTCATTCTATCCTCCTTATTTTCTCAAAGCAAAAGGATTCTGCATAATTCAATTTCTAACTCTCCCTCGGTCCCTCTCTTCAAAAAGAGGGATGACTTCGTTTTCCCCTTCTCTTTGCAAGAGAAGGGGTTAGGGGATGAGTTGAATAATTGGATTTTATGATTTTTCCTCATTATTCTTAAAAACTCCCAATTATGCAGAACTCATTCTCAAAGCAGGACCCAGTTGAATAGCTTCGCATTCTACGGGTTAAAAGCTTTGATATACTTTTCTATCTCACAATACAAAATAAAACATGAACTTACAATCTGTCAAATATAAAAATTAGCACTCTCTATAAAAGTCTGCTAATTTTTGTTTGCATTTTAGATTTTCAGGATTATATTATCTGTGTAAATAAATTCAAGGAGGACGGAAAAATGAGATTCGTACCTATTAAAAGAGAAAGAGAGATTTATCCGATGATGTCCATTTTCGATAATTTTGTACATCATTTCTTGGATGACGACAGATCGCAAGAAAACCAGAAAGCAATGGCAATCGACATTGTGGAGCATGAAAACAAGTATGATATTCTGGCAAATCTTCCCGGATTCAAGAAAAAGGACATCAAAATTTCAATTGAAGATAATGAGCTGGTAATCGAAGCAAATCATGAAGAAAAAAAAGAAGAAAAGAAAGGCTCTTATTGCAGATGTGAAATATACAAAGGAAGTTATCGAAGGGTACTTTCTATTCCCGATTTTATTGATAAAGAAAAGATTGATGCCAAATTTGAAGATGGAATATTAACACTTGAAATTCCCAAAACAGAACCAAAACCGGTTAAAGAAATTAAAATTGGATAAATATCTCTAATCAGATAAAGCCGCGAGAAATTGCGGCTTTTTTTGTTGACTCAAATAATATCTTTCAAAATTTAGATTGTGAGTTTTGTTCTTAAACAAAATAAAATTTTAGAGGTTTTTAATTATGAAAAACAGAAACATTTTGTTAATTATTGTGATTTTATTAGTTTCTTCAAATTTATTGTCTCAACTTCCCCTTACAAAAGATTACAAAAGTCCATTCGTGGAAGTAGTGAAAAACATCAGGGAATCTGTGGTGAACATAAAAGTGGAAGGCGAGGAAGAATTTCAACAATACCAAACACCATTCAACGATGACTTCTTCAAACACTTTTTCCCGGAATCACCGAACCAGCCCAAAAGCCGTCCATTCACAGCAATGGGCAGCGGTTTCATCTTTAAACAAAAAGGTGACGAAGTATTTATCATAACCAATAATCATGTGGTCGAAAAAGGTAATGAAAACAATATTACAGTAACTCTGGCAGATAAAGCACAATATACAGCAGAAATTATCGGTTTGGATTCTGCTTCCGATCTGGCAGTCATCAAAATTCAAGTTGAGAAAAATGAGGAAATAATTATCGCACCCTTAGGAAACTCGGATGAAATCGAAGTTGGTGATTGGGCAATTGCCATTGGTAATCCATTCGGGCAATTAGGATTGGAACGAACAGTAACGGTAGGAGTCATCTCAGCCAAAGGCAGATCGAACCTGAGTTTCGGAGCTGATTCTCCTATTTATCAGGATTACATCCAAACAGATGCTGCTATAAATCCCGGTAACAGCGGCGGACCTTTAGTTGATATAAAAGGAAATGTGATAGGAGTTAATGCGGCAATTACAACTCCCAGCAGGGGAAATGTGGGAATCGGGTTTGCCATACCAATAGATTTAGTAAAAAAAGTTGTTTCGGATTTAATGTTGGAAGGACGTGTTTTACGCGCCTTTCTGGGTATTCGTCCTCAAGAAATCGATTCCAATCATAGGAAAAGTTTGAATCTCGATAAAATTGCTGGAGTTCTCGTTGCTCAGGTTTTGGAAGATACTCCTGCTGAAAAAGCCGGTCTTAAACACGGAGATGTGATTATTGAATTCAACGGTGAAAAAATTCCTAATGTTTCTAAATTTATGATTACTGTGGCAAATAGTGAAATCGGAAAGAAAATTCCTATAAAATTAATCCGCAACGGAAAAGAGAAAAAGATCTTTGTAAAACTTGTGGAACGTGATAGAGATACAATCGCAAAAGCAGATGACAGCAGGATTGAAACAGCAAAATCTCTGGGTTTAGAAGTTGAAAATCTAAATGGAGAATTTGCAAAAAGAAACAACATCAAAGAAAAAAACGGTGTTGTAATCGTAGGAATCGAAAATGAGAGAATAAGATCTCAGCTTCAAATCGGTGATATTATC
>JAUWNO010000324.1 GCA_030612605.1 Armatimonadota bacterium | reverse complement strand
TGCCGCATAATTGGATGATTTACTCTGATCATATCCGAAATATTGACGAATCTCCTTGAAGATGCACTCGATACTCCATCTTCTCAGGTATATTTTCAATACTTCCATCTCAGAGAGGTTGGTGTCAGTCGAAATTATCGCTTTCCATCTTTTTACATTCGGATACTTGAAGAAACACACTTTTACCTTTCCGATTACAGCTCTTTCCTCAATTTTATTTGCAGAAGAAACATTAAGCAGTTCAATTTCAAGTGACTTGTATTTTATTCCTGAAACAGAGTCATGATGCCATTTTCCTGCATAACGATACAATCTTTTCAAGTCACAAAACCGCTCTCTATATTTGTATTTTTGCGTTCCGTTTTTCAACATGGAAATCAAGACTTTTCCCGCAGGGACTAATTTTTCAAAAACGAAAGAAAAGCTTTTGGAACAGTTGTACCAAGAATCCCATAATATATACTTGAAAGGAATTTTTCTTTGTTTTGCCCGTTTGATCATCTGGATTACAATATCGATCTTCTTTTGCTTGGCGAATCGTACTCGTTGCTCTGTGTGAGTCCCAGCAGGATAATTTGCTTTTCGTGAATGCTTTGTCCGTTTCTTACCGATTTTCAACTCGAAATCAATTGGAATTGTCTCTCTTCCATTACTCCATGCCGATGTGATATTCTGGTAACCTTTGAAATATCTGCTTTTACTGTGATCATAAAACCAACTGATGTTTTGTGTTTTATGACCGGTTTTCACTTTGCCGGTATCATCATAAATCAGAGAACAATCATCAGGGTGTGATGCAGAACAAAGTTGAGAAAAACGTTTCGCTACACGATAGAGCAGATTTCGCCAATTATAATGCGAATTGTTAAGCATGTCATTAATGGGGGTTTTGAGATTTGAACTATGATTCTTTACTATTCCACTAAAAACAGAGTTACTGTTTTCAAGGATAATAACCAAAAAGAAAAACAGCATCTCGGAAATCTTGTGTCCCTTCTTTTTAATAATATTACTTCGTGATAAAATCGATTCTAATTTGAATGTTTTGAATAAATCAAAAACATTTTTTGATCCCACACTTGACAATTTCACCTGATTAAAGTGATTTAACATACATAACCTCGTTTTATTATTGTTTAAGTTATGGACATAACTTACTGAACAATAATAAATTACGAGGTTTTCCCGTAAAGTATTATTTTAACATATTTGCTTATTTTTCAATCAGTTAACATAAGTCGGAAAGATTAGATGTAATTTGTTCAAATACTTCCAGCTTACCTGAGATTTGTGGGAAAGCAGCAATACTAATTGATCCCAATGTGCCAGAAGATTTACAGATAGCTTTGCAGAAAGTGCTGACAGATGATAATATTCGGTCGAGAATGAGACACGATGGAATAAAACAAGCAGATAAGTTTTCGTGGGAAAAGTGTGCTGGAGAAACACTTGAGTTTTTCAGGCTTTTGTACAATCAATAAATTATGAAACCCGAGTCGGGTTTCAATTTTGGTTGGGGTGGAAGGAGTTGAACCCTCACTTACGGAACCAGAATCCGCTGTCCTACCATTAGACGACACCCCAAAAAAGAATGCCACAATTGTGGCATAAAAAATGGTTGGGCCGGGAGGATTCGAACCCCCGAATACATGGACCAAAACCATGTGTCTTACCACTTGACGACGGCCCAACAAAGAACTATATTTGTGAGGTTTACAGGTTCAGGGTTCACCGTTCAGGGTTAACTTTTTTTTGAACCTTGAACCTTGAACCTTAAACTGGCGGAGAGGGTGGGATTCGAACCCACGGTGAGGTTTAACCCCCACACACGCTTAGCAGGCGCGCACCTTCGGCCAACTCGGTCACCTCTCCTAATAAAAAAATAATGGCGGAGGATGAGGGACTCGAACCCCCAAGGGCAGAGCCCGGCGGTTTTCAAGACCGCTGCCTTACCAATTAGGACTAATCCTCCCAATGAGTCAAATCCAATAATTTTTAACTAATTTTAGTGTCAAATTTTTTTTAAGAGTCTCAGCACCTATTTGGAAAAATATTATTTGAAACAAACAAATAGGTGCTGGGTTAAATCATTAACGATAACCGAATTCTTTGAGAGCGTTTCTCTTTTTTCGCCAATTCGGTTTAATTTTAATCCAGAGATCCAACTTCACTTTTTTACTAATAACTTTATAAATTTCTCTTTCCGAATTCATTCTGATCATTTTTATCTTTTCTCCGTTTCTTCCCAGAACAATCGGTTTTTGAGATTTTCTTTCCAACCAGATATTAGCAGCGATTTCAACTTTGTTTGGATATTCATGGTAATATTCCACAACCACAGTGGATGCATACGGAATCTCTTCCTTAAAATTAAGAAAGATCTGTTCACGAATAATTTCTTGAGCAAAGAAACGCATTGGCAAATCGGATATACTTCCTTTATCATAAAATGGAGGATTATAAGGAAGAAAGCTGGTAATGAGTTTAATAATATCATCAAAATCCTTGAAATGCAGAGCTGATATTGGAATAACTTTTTCAAAGTTTTCTTTTTCCACAAGAACCAGTTTTTCCTGAATAATTTGCTTTTCTGCCAGGTCGATCTTATTTAACATTGCAATTTTCGGTATCCGTAATCTCTTAAGAATATGACAGATTTGAGCATCATAATCTGTTGGAAAGTTTCGCACATCAGTTAAAAAGATAATCAGGTCGGAATCCTGCAAAGAGTTTTGAATGTATTCCAGCATTTTTTCCTGAAGCAGATAACGAGGTTCTAAATATCCGGGTGTATCTAAAAAAATTATCTGTTTTTCATCATCAGTCAGGATGCCTTTTATTTGCTGTCTTGTAGTTTGCGGTTTGGGAGATATTATGGAAAGTTTCTCACCTATAAATTTATTCATTAAAGTGGATTTCCCCACGTTCGGTCTGCCGATAATTGATACAAATCCTGCTCGAAAATCTTTATTCAAAAAAACCTCTCAATACATGAATCCGTGAATTCGTGAACTCGGGAACTCGTGAACACGTGAATTCGTGAACACGAGAACCTTGAACCCCTGAACCTTGAACCCCTGAACCCTGAACCCTGAACCTTGAACCCAGAAAGAGTCAAATATGAGAAAAATTGAAAGAGACTTTTTCAGGGTTTACTTACTAAAAAACAATCAGATAGAAAACTTGCCAAAATTTCAGTAAATATTAATCAGGAAATTGAAAGAGAGGATAGGTGAATAAATTCAAATTAGTATCAAATTATAAACCAAAAGGAGATCAGCCGCAAGCT
>JAUWNO010000215.1 GCA_030612605.1 Armatimonadota bacterium | reverse complement strand
ATATTTTCTGCACATTTCTGCCAGTTATCAATAGTCCAGACAATTGCTTTTCCAATGTTATTTGCCAGGTTTTTATGATGGTCCTCTGTAATTTTTGCCAGAACACCGCATCGAGTAATTATTCCCCAGTTAAATTCAGTATCGTTTTCTTCCAATATCATATAACGTGGTCCGGTAGAATCCGCTGATACAATCATATTACCTCTGGCAGATGCTTCTATAATGGACATTCCAAAAGGTTCTTTGAGCGTTGGCAGAATATAGATGTGTTTGTCATCTAAAATCTCTTTTTGCTCATTTATGGTACTGATTGCTTTTTTGAGTTGGAATTTTATTTCCAGGTTAGCAGGTACTTCTTTTGCTTTGGCATACAGCTTTTCAAGATATTCACCTGTTGCTGGAATTCCCACAATATACAAGCACAATTTTTGTGTGCAGAGTTTTGCTGCGGCTTTTGCTCCAGCTATTGAAAATTCTACTCCTTTACTTGGATCGATCCTGCAAAATGTAACCAGGTTGATTGTTTCCGGAATTTGAGCTAATTTTTCCAGGATTTCCTCATCTTTCATTAAGAAGTTTTCATTACAGCCACTTGAACTTAGTTTAATTTTTTGTTCAATCTCTTCTGAATAGACATTTTGATTCTTAAGGATTTCAATAAAATCTTTTTTTACAGAAGGACTATTCACTACAATTAAGTCTGCAAATCTGCTCATTGCTTCCCATTTTCGTAGTTTAAAGAGAACTTCCGAAGTTGCTTCAAATGAGCCAAGAGATTCACCTTGCTTTGAGATAAACGTAGATTCCAAAGAATGAATTTTGGATATTATCTTCACATTGATTCCTTGCAGTTCCTTTGCCATCAGTCCAGGAATAATATGATGACCTTCCAGGCTAATTGCATCAAATTCATTCTGCCGAGTTTTTATCCATTTGACCGAAGTTTTGGCAAATCGTTCAATCCTGTCAAATTCCTCATCTTTCTCACCTACATAAGGTTGAGAAATGCCTTTATCAATAAGGAAACGGACAACTCTCAAATTTCCCCGTTTTTCTATACTAAGCGGTACATCCCAATCTTGCAAGTGAACCTTGTGAACAGTCTTTTCAGTATGTATGGAAATAACAGTAACAATATGACCCATTTTCAAAAACTGGTCACACATATTCTTTACATGTACACCACCACCACCTGTAGCAGTTTCTTCAAACTGTAATGATACTAAAGCAATTTTCATAGAAATTTTATCCTTTAAGATTAATTAGAGTTTATCCGTAAACTCAGTTTTTTCGACTCGTAAGGAACGACGAGTCGAGAAAAAGTGAGTATTCAAGATACCTCGAGTCGTCGTCGCAAGCTCCTTACAACTCGAAACAGCACTTTACAGATGATCACTAATTATTATTTTGAATTTCATCATCAACATTGAATTCTTCATCAGGAATCAAGCGCTTACCCAGACTGATTACATTTTCATCATAATACCCGAGATTCTTATAAAATCTGATTACTTCTAAATTTTCGCTGCGAATCTGCAAATTGATTTTTGGGCATCCGATTGCCTTTAATTTTTCTTCGATCACCTCTATAATTTTTTGGGCATAACCCAAGTTGCGATGCTGCGGATCAACAGCCAGATAGTTCACCCAACCTCTGTGTCCCTCATATCCTGCCATCACAGTTGATATTATTTTACCATCCAAAATACCAACCAGAAAGAATTCGGGATTAACTTTCAATTTGCGTTCAATATCAGATTTTGGATTGTTCCAGGGAACAACCAGGTTGCATTTATACCAGAGTTTTATCACTTCCTTTTCATCTGATGTTTGATATGGTCTGATTTGCATATTTTATTAATCTGAAAATTAATCCTACTTTTTCGTAGCTACACTTACATCATCGCATAGAATTGCAGGAAATCTTCCGCTCCAGCTTGGATGCAAAGTATCTTCGATGGCAATAACATTTTTCAGGGTATCATAAACATTACCGGCAATCATGGCATCTTTCACACGTCCAATAATTTCACCGTTTTCCACATAAAATCCGGGACTTACTCCAACTGAATAATCACCATTGGGAATATTTCCGCTGTGAGCACCCATTGCTCCTTCGATTATCATTCCTTTATCCATGAATTTCAGCAGTTCAGAGAAAGAGGTATTTCCTGGTTTTATCTGTAAATGCGTAAGATTCGGGTTTGGTTTGATGCCAATAGCTTCTCCTCCCCATCTGCTGGTTCGATATCCGTGACCTGTAGATTTTTTATTGAGCTTTTGGGCAAAATTCAAATCATAATAAAAGCTTTTCAGAACACCATTTTCTATGATTGATAAGGGATGACAATTTACACCTTCATCATCGAAAGCACGTGCCCAGGGATATTTATCATCCAAAGGAGCATCATGAATAGTTAATTTCTTATCAAAGATCTTTTTCCCGATTTTTTCTGCGATTGGTGAGATTTTCTCATAAATACTTTTTGAGCTTGTTCCACTCAGGATTCTCCAGGTTAAAGTATGCATACTATTTGGCATCCAAAGCACTTTCATTTTCCCGCTTTTTGGTTCGATTACTTTTTTGGAACTATTATAGAATTCAATCATTTCATTAACCAGATTTTGCGGTGTTTTCTTAAATGTGAAATAAGATTGAGAGCGGGAAATACTGGAAGCTCCACCAGGAAATATCAATCCGAGATAAAATCCAAAACCGCCATTCTTACTGTTAATATCGGTTCCTTTAGAATTTATAATCATGATTTTTTCAATATGCTTATATGAATCCAAAGAGATTTCCGCATCTGTTTTTGATTGGAATTGTTCTGAGATTCTGTTTAATTCTTCAACCATCCGGGAAGTGGTCAAATCTTCAATAGAAGAATCAAATGTTTTCAGGTTTGATATTTCTGTAGTTAAAGGAAAATCATATTCTGCTTCCACTTTTCCTTCTAATGAATCCAATGCATTCTGTAAGATTTCATTTCGGTTCAGAATATTCCGTGTATAAGCAAATCCTAATTTCCCATCTTTGATAATTCTCAAACTCACACCAGCATGAATGGAACTCTCAATATTATGGAGTTTTGCATTTTCAAATAAAACTGAACTTGTTGCCGGTTCATAGGAATAGACTTCTGCCTGATCACAAACTTTTTTTGCCATTTCCAAAAGTTTTTCCATTACACACCTCCCATAACTACATTGTTCACCAAAATATGCGGAGCTCCATGACAGGACCGGATATTCGTCTGACCTTTACCGCACCCTCCTGTTTTGGTGAGAACCAGATCATTCCCAACCATGATAATATCTTTCATTGTTTGATACAAATTGCCCGAATTATTGATATCACGTATCATTCCTGCAAGCTTTCCATCTTTGACAACATATCCGTACTGAGCTCCAAAAGTGAAGTTCTCTCCAGCAGTCTGACCACCTTTGGCATCCACAATGTAAAGTCCATCCTGAAGAGATTCCAATAATTGATCAAAAGTAGGAGTACTGCCTTCGATGTAAATTGTACCCATCCTGATAATCGGGGCAAAACGATAATCTTCTGCTACGCAATGACCGCTGATAGGCTCGTCAAATTCAAATGCTGTTCTGCGAGAATGAAGCCTGCCTGTAAGAATTCCGTTTTTCATAAGCTGGGTAGAACGAACAGCCACACCCTCGTCATCATATTTATAAAAACCCAGTTGATTGGGCAAAGTTGCATTATCAATGATAGTCAGAACATCACTGCCAAGTTTGCTGCCTATCTCCATTTTCTGCCGCATTGCAGGTAAAGTCTCGATGATATCTGCTTCGGAAAAATGTCCGAATGCTTCATGAGCAAAAACTCCAGCTAAGCTCGGATTCAAAATGCAATTGAAAACTCCAGCTTTTACAGGTTTTGCTTTAAGTAAATCCAAGACCAATTTTGTTTTGTTTGCAAAATTATCTTCCTGGTTACGAACATTATAAAAACCATCGCTTCCACCGGAACTGACCCTGATATTCTGAATTAGATTTCCCTCTTTACTGGTGATCAAACCTCCCACTCTGGTTGTAATCAAATCTTCCCTGATTTCGCTTCCCTCAGATGTAACAAAATATTTTTCGCGGATTGTATCCACATAACCGATATTCGTATTTACAATTTTTTCTTTTTTAAGAGGGATGTCATTATATTTTCGAACCAGTTCGAGTTTTTCGGAAATCGCAATTTTCCTGGGATCTTCATTCATTGTAGGAAAAAAAGTCTCTTTCACAACAGGTACTTTTGCTAATTGGATTGGTTTTTTAATATTTTTCCCGATCAAAACTGCGTTTTCCAAAGCTGCTTTTATGGCGGTATCTGCATCGGTTTCCTTTGTAAAAGCAACTGATGACAATCCTCCATTTTTTAGAATTCTAACCACAAATCCGTCTGTAGAATTGGAACCGATTCGTGTGAGCTCCTTCCCGGTAAAAGTGATAACACAATCTTTTTTTTGTTCGTAGCGGATATCAGAGTAATCTGCATCTACTTTCTGCAGGATTTTCTTTAGTTTTTCAAACATAATTGCTCCTTTTTGTGATATTTTTTTTTAGATGTAAAAGCTTATACTGATGAAAAATGTCAAAGATTTTTTATTTATTTAATCTGAGATAAACAAAAACTTGTAAAGTTTCAATTTTAGTTTTCGATTCCGTTCTACAAGGACTTTATGAACGAACTGGAAAATTATTTTTTTTCTTCACCTTATTTCAATTTCCCCAATGGCATA
>JAUWNO010000547.1 GCA_030612605.1 Armatimonadota bacterium | reverse complement strand
TTTAACATACATAACCTCGTTTTATTATTGTTTAAGTTATGGACATAACTTACTGAACAATAATAAATTACGAAGTTTTCCTGTAAAGTATTATTTTAACATATTTGCTTATTTTTCAATCAGTTAACATAAGTCGGAAAGATTAGTTATTAATAGGTTGGTGAGTTTTACGTAAATACAAATTTATTATCCGTGTTTATCTGTGAAAATCCGTGAGCTAAACAGTGTCTCCATTTTTGAAGAGCTTTTGAAATATCAGTTTTCTTAATTTTGTATTTGACATAATAATTGATATTTTGTAATTTCATTGATAGATAAAAGGAGGTGCTATGATTAAAAAATTAAAAGAATGTCCATTTTGTAAATCCACCTTAGAAATCACTGAATATCATTGTCCGAACTGTGATATATCCATCAAAGGAAAATTTGAAGAAGAAGATTTTTCACAATTAACTGCAGAGCAATGGGAATTACTTAAAGCTTACGTTTGTTGTGATGGATACAAAATCGAAATTGCAGATAAATTAAAAATTTCTGAATCCACCGTTAAGACAAAATTGGCTGAGATAACAAAAATGTTGTGTTCGCAAGCCCAGGAAAAACCTGAACGCTCACCTGTAATGAGCGAATCTCGGGATGTTCTAGACGAGCTTTGCAATCGCAAACAGGAAATCGTTCTAGAAGAATTGAGAGATCTTGAAGACGACTAATAATCTTAAATCATAAGAAGTTTCGAAAAAGAAAAACACATCGATCATATTTAATAAAAGCAATTTCAGGAAATTATGGAAGTTATAATTACAGAACGAGCAGCTTTAAAAGTAGTTGGTATGCAAATTCGGACAACTATGAAGGAAAATAAAATCCCTCAGTTGTGGAATGATTTTCTGGCTCGCGAAGACGAAATCTCTGAGATTGTGGTTCCGGAATGCTCACTTGGGATTTGCCTTAATGAAGGTATTTCTCATTTTGATGAAAACACAGAATTTTCCTATCTTGCCTGCAAAGTTCTGAAAACCGGATGCATGATTCCACAAGGAATGGTTTTCAGGAACATTCCAGCTTGTTTAAGTGCAGTTTTCACTCATAAAGGTTCTCTGGATAATCTCGGTGAAACGTATGATTATATCTACAATACCTGGTTTGAAGAAAGTGATTATCAACTTGCTGAAGGCGATGAAATCGAATGGTATGATTCGCGCTTCAAATTCGGTGATCCGGAATCCAAGATGGATATTCATATTCCCATAAAGAAGATTTGAGCTTCTGCATTTTTTAAAACTGTATAAAATAGATAATATTAAGGATTCTGCAAAATGAAAAAAGGCTGTCTTTCTGAGGAAATATCCGAAGTAGCTCTAACGAAGAATCTCATAATAAGCGGAGATCCTTCGCTGGAAAAGCAAGAAGAATTTCTCAGGACGACAAAAACACCCTATTTTGCAGAACCCTTTAGATAATATTTTTGTGGGAGGAAAAAATGGAAAATTTAATTGTCTGGTTCGAGGTTCCTGTAAATGATTTTGTTAGAGCCAAAAAATTCTACAGCGAAATTCTTCAAGCAGAAATCAAAGATGAAAAAATGGGTGGCGACCTAATGGGTTTTTTCCTGACTGAAAAAGGGGGAAGCAGCGGTGCAATTGTGAAGG
>JAUWNO010000057.1 GCA_030612605.1 Armatimonadota bacterium | reverse complement strand
AAATGGAATGAAAAGACCGGAAATTTTTCCGCATTATAAAGAGGAGGAGAGATGAAAAAAATAAGTTATCTGATAATTCTTTCTGCGATTCTTCTTCTATTCTCTGGTTGCGGGAAAGGATTTTCTGAAGAAGGTTATTTTGCCAATGCAAAAGCAATGGTGGCAGAAGCAAAAGCAGGCATAGAGGAAATTTCTTATGATGAATTAGTCCAAAAATTGGAAAACGGTGAATTAAGGTTCATAATAGATGTTCGAGAACCGGGTGAATTTGCAGAAGGATATATAAATCATCCAAATGAAAACGATGAAAAAGAATATCCTGATACAATGACGAAAAATGTTCCAAGGGGTTTATTGGAATTTAAAATAGCTGATATAACTTTTTGGAAAAATCGCAAAAATATGCCGTCTAAAGACGATGAAATAATTATTTATTGTAAAAAAGGTGGAAGGGGAGCTTTAGCCACGGAAACCTTGATGAAACTTGGTTATAAAAACGTTCAAAACCTGAAAGGCGGTTACAAAAAATGGCTTAATCCAAATGAATCTGAAACAGAAGATACACCAGCAGAATCAGGCGGATGCGGCTAAAAAAAAGAAAAAAATATAGCAACTAACAAGAACTAACATAACGAACTAAAAGAAACAAATTGTTTGTCTTGTTCGTAATAGTTCGTTGCTGAAAAGGAGAAAAAAATAGCAACTGACCCTAAACATATTTAAAAGAAGTTTCAATTAAAAAATTAAATATGATGGGCAGGCAAGAACTAACATAACGAACTAAAAGAAATAAATTTTAGCTATTTGTAACCTTCCGAATCTTAATATAAGAAAAAGTGAAAGAAAGCTTCGGAAGGAAATAAAAAAAAGAGGAAAAAAAATGAAAAAAAATTGGATGAAAAACTTAATAGTATTATCTATTATTGTTTTAGTCTTTGCAGGTTGTGCCAAAAAAAATGATCTTGATATTTTATTAACTTATATGGATAGTAATGGAATGTCAATAACTGATTTGCTTGCCGGTTGGATTATCGCACCTGATTCACTGATCCAGGTTATGAATGATCATTATATTATGGACATCAGAACCTCTGACAAAGATGAAAACGGGGTTGTTGACTATGAAGATGGTCATATTGCCGGAGCTGTTTTAACTTCTTTATCTACAATTCTTAACGATGCTGAGAAAGCGGGAGAAAAAACAATCGTGGTCGTATGCTACACAGGACAAGCAGCCGGTCATGCTGTAATGGCACTCAGACTTTCCGGATATGACGATGCTAAAGTACTTAAGTGGGGTATGAGCGGATGGAACAGCGATTTTGATTTATGGACAAAAAACTGCGGACAAATTGAAAGTGAAAACTGGGTTGCTGAACCTGTGGCAGAAAATACTGCGTTTAAGTATATTCAACTGGAATGCGATGCAACTGAAGGTAAGGAAATGCTTGCTGAACGAGTAAATGTAATGTTGAATGGTGAATTTAAAGGAATAGATGCGGACAAAGTTCTTAATAATCCTTCAAATTACTTTGTTAATAACTACTGGGCTGAAGATGATGTTGATAAATACGGACACATCGACACTGCTTACAGGATAAAGCCATTAGATTTACAAAATCTTAGTACTGATAAAACCATTGTAACTTATTGCTGGACAGGACAGACTTCTTCTATGGTTACAGCTTATCTAACAGTTCTCGGTTATGATGCAACAAGTCTTAAATACGGTACAAATAGTATGATTTATGATATGCTTGAATCTCATAAATGGTCTGCTTCAAAAGATTATGATTACGAAGTAACAGAAAAGTAAATCATATTGAATAATTATCAGGGAGCTTTTTAGCTCCCTGGTATTTTGTCAGATTTTCAGGAGAATAGATGAATTCTAAAAAAGAATTAAGTTTTGAAAATTTACTTCAGGATATTGTAAATAAAAATCTATGCAACAGGTGTGGTGGATGCGTTTCATTCTGTAGCGCAAATAGTATAGATGCATTGAAGATCGGGAAGGAAGGTTTTCCTGAATATAAAGACAAAGACAAATGCCTGGAATGTGGAATTTGTTACCTGATATGTCCTAAAACAAGAAACCTGGAAGAAGAACTAAAAAGCCATTATGATTGGAAATATCCTTTAGGGCACTGGATAGATATTTTTTCTGCACGATCCACAGATGAAGAGGTTCTTAATGTTGCCACAGATGGTGGTGTAGTCACTTCCATTTTAATATATTTATTAGAAAATAAAATAATCGATGGAGCTATTGTTTCCAAAAGAACGGGAACGCACGGAAGAATGCCGATAATTGCAAAAACCCGTTCAGATCTGATAGATGCTGCCGGCTCAAGTTTCGCGGAAACACATCATCTGGATGAACTTGGGAATATTTATTCCACAAGTTTTCCTATCATAAAAATAATAAAAGAATCTGCTTCAGATTCGATGAAGAAACTTGCTATTGTCGGAACTGCCTGCCAGATAGAAGCGATTCGAAAAATGCAGTTACTGAATATTGTTCCCTCAAACCTGATAATATTTACGATCGGATTGTTTTGTATGCAGTGCTTCACTATTGAAGACCTTTCAAAGAAAAATTTTGCGAAAATGCATAAGATAGATTTAGATGATATTGAAAAAGTTAATATCAAAGATAATTTGATCCTGAAAATGAAATCGAATGTAAGTTTTCATATTCCTTTGGAAGAGATCGAAGAAATTGCCAGACCGGCTTGTCTTGCCTGCAATGATTTTTCCAATGAATTTGCCGATATTTCGGTTGGCGGTGTTGGCTCTCAGGATGGATATACTACTGTTATGATTCGAACTTCATTTGGAAAACAGGTATATGCAGAAGCTTTGTACCAGGATTATGTTAAAAATAGTCATGGCTCATATCATTATAGTAGAGAAGTAAACGAAAAACATTTATTAGATATTATAAAAGATTTCGCAATAAGGAAAAAAATAAGATCGGAAAAAAAAATTAATTCCATGAATAATTAAAATTCTCTTATCATTTTTTTGTATTAAGGAGTATTGTTTGATGAGTAATAAAAAAGTAGGTTCTGTTCTGGTATTAGGTGCTGGGATTGCAGGAATTCAGTCTTCACTTGATCTGGCAAATTCCGGGTTTAAGGTTTATCTTCTCGAGCAAACACCGGCTATTGGCGGCGTGATGGCTCAGTTGGATAAGACTTTCCCCACAAATGATTGTGCTATGTGCATTGTCTCACCAAAATTGGTGGATTGTGGAAGGCATCCAAATATTGAGATCATCACAAATGCTGAACTGGGAAAAGTGATGGGTGAAGCTGGAAATTTCAAGGTTGAAGTAAGGAAAAATCCCAGGTATGTGGATGAAGATAAATGCACCGGTTGCGCAGCTTGTACTCAAAATTGTCCTGTCTCAATTGCACTTTATCCCGTTGAAAAAATATATATAAAATTAAAGGGAGAAGACCTGAAGAGAGTTAAACCGATTTTGGATAAGTATCGTGACCAGAAAGGTAATTTGTTACCGATTCTTCAGCAGATAAATAAAGAATTCCGTTACCTTCCCGAAGATATTTTGAGATATGTATCTGATGAACTGGATGTACATCTTGCAGATATTTATAATATAGTTACCTTTTATAATGCTTTTAATCTTGAACCACGAGGAAAACATATTATAACTGCTTGCATTGGGACTGCTTGCCATGTACAGGGAGCTCCGGGACTTATTGCAGCTCTCGAAGATGAACTGGGCATAAAGGTGGGAGAAACTACAAAAGACATGAAATTCACCCTGGAAACTGCCCGTTGTTTCGGTTGCTGCGGATTAGCACCTGTAATCACGGTTAATGAAGATGTACATGGAAAATTGAAACGAGCAGATATTCCCGGGATTGTAAAACATTATAAATCTATGGAGGAAAAACAGGATGCCTAAATTAAATATTAAGGACCTTGAAGAAATAAGAAAAAAAGTTAGAAAAGCAACTCTTCTTCGCGAAGGTGTTTCTACTGCAAAAATAACTGTTCATATGGGAACATGCGGTATAGCTGCCGGAGCGAGAGCGATAATGAATGCTATTATTAAAGTAGTCGAAGAATCAGGTAGGGACGATATAATCCTAACAACTTCCGGATGTGCCGGTTTTTGCAGCCGAGAACCGATGGCAACCGTAGAGCTCAAAGGAGAAACACCGGTAAAATATGGTGATCTAACCGAAGATAAGATAAAAAAAATATTTTCAGAGCATGTTCTTAAGGGAAAGATTGTAGAAGAATATGCTCTTGCAATAGGAAGTGAGAGGGAACCCTAAAAATGTTTTTTTAGAACTGAATTGGTTTATGAAAAATGAATATCCCCCGAACAGTCGCAAGCTCCCTACGGGGCAGGCAATATCGAACACGGAATATCCAATGATGAAAGTTCACGCAGAGAAAAAAAAGAATTTCCAATATTAAACAGGGAATTTTCAATGATGAAGGAAAAGAAATTTGATTTGCGGGTGTTGAAGCAGAAAAAATATAATGAAGAAGCTGAATAGTATGATCAGAGATAATTTGGAAATTGGAAATTCCTTGTTCATCGGTTGGAAATTCTGGAAAAAACAAATATTCAATTTTCAGATTTTTTTATGTTTATTATATCGACTCACTTAAAAAATAGAAGGAATCAAAAATGGCTTATAGAACTCATTTAATGGTATGTACCGGCACGGCTTGTGTTTCGTCTGGTGCCTTTAATATTAAGAAACTGTTAGAAGAAGAAATAAAAAAACAGGGATTAGATAAAGAAATTCTGGTTGTTGGTACAGGTTGCCAGGGATTCTGTGCTAAAGGTCCTATTGTAGTTGTTCAACCTGATGATATCTTTTATCAATTGCTTTCTCCGGAAGATATTCCTTATCTCGTGGAAGAACACTTCCTGAAAGGAAGACCTGTCAAAAAAATGATGTACACACCTCCCGGTGAAAAGATTCAAATCCCCACAGTAAGTGAAATTGGATTTTTCAGCAAACAGCGATTAATTGCTCTCAGAAATAAGGGATTGATAGACGCTGAAAAGATCGATGATTATATTGGCAGAGACGGATATAATGCTTTGATAAAAGTATTAACATCTATGACTTCTGAAGATATAATAAAAGAGATAAAGAATTCCGGGTTAAGAGGTCGAGGAGGAGCAGGTTTCCCAACAGGTTTGAAGTGGGAGATCTGTAGAAATTCAAAAGGTGAACCCAAGTATATAATATGCAATGCTGACGAAGGTGATCCCGGTGCATACATGGATAGAAGCATCGTCGAATCCGATCCACATGCAGTTATCGAGGGAATGCTGATCGGAGCAAAGGCAATAGGTGCACAAGAAGGTTTTGTCTATATCAGAAGTGAATATCCGCTTGCTATTCATAGATTGGAAGTTGCAATCGAGCAGGCAAGAGAATATGGATTGTTGGGAAAAGACATTCTCGGTAAGGGTTTTGATTTTAACCTTGAGATCAAACAAGGTGCAGGAGCTTTTGTCTGCGGAGAAGAAACATCTCTGATCCATTCGATTGAAGGAATATCACCCGAACCCAGTCAAAGACCTCCATTTCCTGCAGAATCCGGATTATGGGGACAACCTACTAATATCAATAATGTTGAAACCTGGGCTAATATTCCCAGAATTATTCTTCGTGGTGCGGATTGGTTTGCAGGTATTGGCACGGAGAAAAGCAAAGGAACAAAAGTTTTTTCTCTCGTGGGAAAAATTAATAATACCGGTTTGGTGGAAGTACCAATGGGAATCACTCTCAAAGAGATCATTTATGATATTGGTGGTGGAGTTCCCAATGGGAAAAAATTCAAAGGTGTTCAAATTGGAGGTCCATCTGGAGGCGTTGTTCCCGCTTCCTTGATCGATCTACCTGTCGATTATGAAAAATTAACCGAAGTTGGCTCTCTGATGGGTTCCGGGGGAATGGTAGTAGTTGATGAAGATACATGCATGGTCGATCTTGCCAAATATTTCCTGGAATTTACCAGTGATGAGAGTTGTGGAAAATGTGCAAGCTGCAGGGAAGGCAGTTCTGCAATGCTTGAAATTCTTACAAGAATAACGGAAGGTAACGGAAAAGAAGGTGACATTGAATTCCTTGAAGAACTGGGATACGCAATAAAGGATGCTTCTCAATGTGGCCTGGGGCAAACGCTTCCCAATCCGGTTCTTTCAACTATTAAAAATTTCAGAGATGAATACGAAGCTCATATAAAAGATAAAAAATGTCCTGCTCATGTTTGCAAAGCATTAATTAGTTTTCATATTGATCCTGATAAATGTACCGGTTGTACAGTTTGCGCAATAAAATGTCCTGCTCATGCTATCTCCGGTAATCGCAAGGAACCTCATATTATTGATCAGGATAAATGTATTAAATGTGGTATCTGTTATACTGTTTGTAAATTTGATTCAATAACGGTGGAGTGATCTTATGAAGATTATGGAAATAAAAGAAATACTTGAAGCAGAAGTTCTTACAGGAGAATACGATCCTGAAACAGAAATAGAAATAGGTTGTTCTTCAGATTTAATGAGCGAAATTTTAGCTTTTGGAAAACCAGGCGCTATTCTATTAACAAGCTTAACAAATATCCAGGTTATCAATACTGCAAATGTGTCTGATATAAAGGTGGTATGTTTTGTTATGGGAAAAATCCCTGATGAAAATATTATAAACTTAGCGAGAAAGAATGATGTAATTGTATTTATAACAAAACTTACAACGTTTGAAAGTTGTGGACGGTTGTATAAAAATGGTCTCAAGAGTTGTAGCTATTTTAATCTTGATAAATAAGAATGGATAATAAAAGAACAACTACCAAGATTCAAGAGCTTACTTATGAGTTAAAAATAAAAGAGGTAATGAGTAAGAATGTTGAAACAGTCGGTTCAAAAATGCCTGTTTCTCATTTAAGAGATATTTTATACAATAAGCGAATTTCAGGGATTCCAATTGTAAATGACAATAATCTTGTTGGTCTTATAAGTATTGAAGATTTTATTAAATGCCTTGAACACAATGAAATGGATGCTTTAGTTGAAGATAAGATGACAAAAAATGTAAAAACACTTTATGCAGATGAACCCCTTGTTCATGCTGTTATGAAATTTGAAAAATATGGATTTGGTCGTTTTCCTGTAATCTCAAGGAAAGATAAAAAATTAGTAGGTATTATTACTAAAAGTGATATTATTAAAGGTGTCCTCAAGAAATTAGAAACAGCCTATCATGACGAAGAGGAACGAAGATATAGAGCGAGTCATATTTTCAATGATGTTATTGCGGATGAGATTTTTTTTAAATTTCAATATTATGTAGAAGGCAAGAACTTTGATAAAGCAGGAGAAGCTGCCACCGGACTAAAGAAAACACTTTATAGGCTTGGTCTCTCTCCGGAAATAGTGCGTAGAGCTGCGATTTCTACTTATGAAGCTGAAATTAATATCGTAGCATTTACCAAAGGCGGACGAATAACAGCTTATCTTGAACCTCACCAAATCAGGATCGTGATAACAGATAAAGGACCTGGTATTCCAGATATTGAGAAAGCTTTACAACCCGGTTTTTCCACTGCTCCCGGATGGGTGAGAGAATTAGGATTTGGTGCTGGTATGGGACTTCCCAACATAAAAAAATTTGCCGATAAGATGACTCTAAAATCGACAGTTGAGAAAGGAACGCGTTTAGTAATCATTATTAAGCTTAGTGATTATCGTAATGAAGATTAATTTGTGTTAGTTGAAGAAATGACATGTTTAGAGAATATTTTTTCATCAACTCATCCTGCTGTCCTTCTCTTTTTGATGAGAATAAGAAAGATATTCCAAAGAGAAGGAACATAAGAAAAGCAAGAGGAAATAAAGAGAAAAAAAATGATTTTTTTTCTTTAGTTCCCTCTCTTTTTCAAGAGAGGGTTAGGGTGAGTTATATGGAGTTAGAAAATGTTGATTTTACAGAATTTTAGTTAAGGTAAAAAAAAAGAGGAAAAATGATTAATTTAAAAGATATTGTGCAACAGCTTGATCTAAAGGTTGTTTCAGGGGATATTGATAGAGAAGTAAGTGCAGGTTATGCAAGTGATCTGCTGAGTGATGTTATAGCAAATGCTCAAAAAGATAATATCTGGATAACTTTGCAAATTCATTTAAATATCGTAGCTGTAGCAAATTTACAGGAACTTGCAGGCATCATTCTTGTAAATGGACGTGAACCGGAAGAAGCAACTTTGAATAAAGCAAAACAGGAAAATATTCCAATTATGTTAACAGAATTATCGACTTTTGAAATTGTGGGAAAACTTTATGAACTGGGAATACACGGGAATAGAACGAGTTCTGCATAATCGGGTGTTTTTGTCATCCTGAGGAATTCATCTTGCTTTTCTTTCGAAGGAACTCCGCTTATGATGAGATTCTTCGGAAGATTACCTCTGGAAGAATCCTCAGAAAGACAAGCTTTTCTTCATTTTGCAGAAATCTTACGGGAATAAAAGATAATGAGGTCTCAGCCGAATGCTCAAAGAAATCAAAGCAGACTTGCATATTCATACCTGCCTCTCACCTTGTGGTGATGCGAGTATGACACCAACAGCGATAATAGAAAAAGCAAGATCAAAAGGATTGGATGTGATCGGGATCTGTGACCATAATTCATCTGAAAATGTAGCTGCCGTAATGAAAGCAGGAGAAAAAAATAATTTGAAAGTTCTGGGCGGAATGGAAGTTACATCCAAAGAAGAAGTGCATGTACTGGCTCTTTTTGATGAAGATAAAAAATTATCTGAACTCCAGCAAATCGTTTATGAAAATCTGAAGGGAAAGAATGACGAGGAGCTTTTCGGATACCAACTAATAGTAGATGAGCAGGATGAGATCATTGATCTTAATAAAAAACTGTTAATTGGAGCAACCGATCTGACAGTCGATAGGATAGTAGAACTTATTCATTCTTTAAATGGACTTGCTATTGCTTCTCATGTCGATCGTGAAAGATTCAGCCTGATCGGTCAACTGGGCTTTGTTCCGGAAGGATTGGAACTGGACGGTCTGGAATTATCACCTAGATATATGTCCGAAAAGAAAAAACTTGAATTTCCGATGTCATCCGGCTTTCCTCTCGTCACTTTTTCTGATGCTCATTATATCGATGATATTGGTAAAACTTCAACCGTTTTCCTGCTGGATGATATAACAGTGATAGAATTGAAAAAAGCATTGAAGAATAAAGATGGAAGATCTATCCTTACATATTCTTGATGTGGTTGAGAATTCAATTGAAGCAAATGCTTCAATAATTAGAATAAAGATTATAGAGGAGAAAAGCAAAGATTTGCTTGCAATCGAGATAAAGGATAATGGCAGAGGAATGAACAGAGAAACCATTAACAAAGTGCTGGATCCGTTCTATACAACAAGAACGACACGAAAAGTGGGTATGGGACTTTCTCTTTTGGCACAAGCAGCGAGAGAGAGCAATGGAGATTTTAAGATAAATTCTAAGGTTGGTGAAGGAACGGATGT
>JAUWNO010000038.1 GCA_030612605.1 Armatimonadota bacterium | reverse complement strand
CCGGGTCGTATTATAAACGAGAGCATATCCCAAAGCAACAAGTGAATAAATCGAACCGATGATTATTCCATTTATCAAAAGCTGGATCAACATTTCAGGCTTTTTCCTTTAGAATCGCTTTCATACTCGTTATATCTATCGGTTTTTTGAAGAAATGTTTTGCTCCGAGATTTAGGGCTTTTTCTGCATAAATAAATTCTTTATATGCACTCATCACAAAAGCAGAAACTTCCGGTTTGTTCATCTTTATCCATTCCAAAATCCGTAAACCATCCATATTATTTTTGTCATCTTCATCTAATCTAATATCGATAAGTGCGATGTCTATTTCGTTTTTCAGACAAGCGAGCGCACTCTCATAAGAATCTGCCGTATATGTATGATAAATCTTCTTTAAGACGATTTCCAGCGATTTTAGATACATTACCTGGTCATCGACTATCAAAATTTTTTTTTTCATTTAAAATCCTTTCATTGTGTATGATATATGCACATACAATGCCAAATCGTGAAGTAAATATGCTTTTATCCTCATCCACTTTATTTTAAAGAACTTACGAAAAGACATTAATACAATATTTAAACCTGTGTCAAACTATAAATTGAAATATCCGTAATATTT
Organism: Armatimonadota bacterium; assembly: GCA_030612605.1. Classification (GTDB taxonomy): domain Bacteria; phylum Cloacimonadota; class Cloacimonadia; order Cloacimonadales; family TCS61; genus JABMPU01. The sequence continues at coordinate 10,171 of JAUWNO010000038.1, read as the reverse complement.
CCTGATTTATATGTAATTATTACGCTTAGATGTGTTATGATCACTCTATCTAAGTTATAAAATGCTTCATTCTTACTCGAAAAAAATTATATTATCAGGAATTTGGTCAATAGATAGAAAGAAAGGGTGTCAGACCTTTCTTCTCAATATACATAAACCCAAGTTTGAAATCGTTCCTTAGACAATCTTGAATATGAAGTAAAAACATAAACACTTTTAGTCACTTCATTCTAATATTATTACACTTTTTGGCGAAAAATTTTCATCCATCACTGTGAAACTTTTATTAATGAGGGTTCACACAGTTAAAATTTTAGACCAGCTTTTCGAATTTTTTATTTTCGGTGTTTATTTTTTTTGGTTTCTGTTTATCCGAGTTAGGCATCAAACAAAATGGTGGAGCATAGCGGGCTCGAACCGCTGACCTCATGACTGCCAGTCATGCGCTCTCCCAACTGAGCTAATGCCCCACAATAATTCCTAAATTTGAACTTCATTTTGTTGCGTCAAGATTTTTATCAAACTTCTTCTGTTGCCGAATTATTTAGCCACAAAGGTCGCGAAGAAACACGAATAATAAAACATTAATCTAAATAAAACTGTGTTTAAAAGATTTTTCTTCTTGCTAAACTTTTTCAAGGTTAAATCAATAAATTCTTTCATCCCGATAAAAAAACTTTACCAGAAAATTGGGATTTAATATTTTGTTTCAATGAAAATAAAAGTAACGGAGAAAAATGGATGAATAAATATAAAAAAATATTCATACTGCTTCTAATATTAAATCTTGCTTGTTGGAATTTATTAAAAGCAGAGAATACTCTGATATTAGAAATTGAACTTATTGGAAATTATAACATTGATGAGCAACTGATAAAATCTCTATTTACCTTTGAAGTTGGGCAAGACCTGAAAGTAGAAGATGTATCCAAAGCCATAAATAATCTTTATCAATTGGGAGTTTTTGAGGATGTCCTGATCGAGAAGCAGGATTTACAGCAAGGCATCTTAGTAACAGTTAAAGTAAGAGAATTCCCTATTGTTAACTCGGTTACTTTTAAAGGAAATAAGAAGATCAAATCTGATAACATCCAGACAAATGTGAACCTGAAAAAAGGAAGTTACTGGTCACCATTTCTGCAGCGGGAAGTTATTAATAACATTTCTGAAGAATATAAAAAGAAAGGATATCATCTTGCTGTAGCTGAATTTGAAATTACCGATTTGGAAGATAACAAAGTAGATGTTCTGGTAAATATCTCAGAAGGTTCGAAAGTTACAATTAAGAAAATCAAGATTTTTGGCAATAAGGATATTCCCTCCAAAAAAATTACAGGAATCATGAAAACCAAAAAAGCCAGTTTGCTACGCTCCGGAAAATTTGAAAAAGAAAAATTCGATGAAGACCTGAATCTTATCATAGCTTATTACAATAAAAAAGGTTACATTGACGCTCGTATTCTCTCTTTCGATAAAAAACTGGTTGAAGGAAAATTCATTATCGAAATTTATCTTTATGAGGGAAATACGTTTAAATTCGGACAGGTTCTGGTTTCCGGGAATGAAAGATTTACAGATAAATTGATCGTCTCAAATTTCAAATTTAAAGAAGATGAGACATTCAATCTTCAAAAGTTCAATAAACAACTGGGAAAAGTTGCTTCGATGTATTATGAGGAAGGTTATATCTACTCGAATTTCGATCATGAACTGGAAAAAGATGAAGAAAAAATTAACATTAAACTTAACATCCAGGAAAATACACGTGCTAAAGTTCATAAAATCCACATCAAAGGAAATCGTAAAACCAAAGAAAAAGTTATCAGAAGGCATCTGGCAATTTCACCAGGAGACTATTTCCGTCAGTCCAAAGTGATGAGAACACAGAATAATATTTATAATATGGGATTTTTCGAACCTGACCTTTATCCTGATTATCAGCCTATAAACAGCAATGGAGATATCGATTTGATTATCCACGTTAATGATAAACCTTCCGGTTCGGCAAACGGAGGAATTGCTATTAACAGTCAGGATGGAATAGTTGGGCAAATTTCAATATCAAATAATAATTTATTTGGAAATTCCTGGTCTGCAGGATTGAAATGGGAGTTCGGAGGAAAAACTCAGAACTATGAAATTGACTTCACAAATCCGTATTTCATGGATTCAAGTACACTTGTTGGCTTCAATATCTATCACACATCCAAAGAGTGGTCCACCTACGAAATCAAAACAAATGGTGGTTCAATACGATTAGGACGACCTTTAGGATTTTTGAATTTTGCTAAGATCATCTGTGGATACTCATTTTATCAAAAAAAATATAGAATTTTAGGTTCGATAGATCCGGAAGATGTTTCTGAAACTCTTGCTGAATTGGATCAAGAAGGTTGGAAAAATACAAGTTCTCTGTCTATGACAATTGCCCGCGATAACAGAGATAACATCTTTTTCCCCACAACCGGTACTCAATTTACTCTTTACAGCGAATTAGCCGGCGGTCCGCTTCAAGGTGATTTCAATTATTTCAAACAAATTGCTCAGGTAAGTTGGTTCACAAAAACTATCTGGCAATTGGTTCTAAGTACAAAATGGCGTTTTGGTTATGTTACTGGTTATAATTCTGATGAAGTTCCACCAGATGAAAGATTCTATTTGGGAGGAACCGGTCCTGATGGAATCAGAGGATATGCAGACCGCTCGGTTGGACCTGATGAAGGTGGCTTAAGGGAAATCATTTTTTCTACAGAATATAGCTGGCCCATTGCAGGCGACCAACTTATTGGATTATTGTTTTTTGATGCAGGTGATAGTTATAATAGTCTGAAGGATTTTGATTTCTGGAATATGAAAAAAGGAGCAGGAATCGGAATCCGGGTACGAAGTCCATTCGGTCTCATCGGATTTGATTATGCTCATAACTTTGAAAATAGAAGATGGGAACCGCATTTTCAGTTTGGTACTACTTTTTAATTTGTATTAGAATACGACGCTGATGAACGCAGATAAAAATATGATTAATTGTGAAAAATAGTTTTATTAGATATTTAATCTACATCATGCGGTTGCAAGATAGGAACAAATTTGCTTGTTTATTCTTTGTGTAAATTCGTGTAATTCGTGGATGGAAAGGTCTCAACAAATTGCTTGACTCAAAAATTGCGTTTTTTTTGTTGGCAATTCTTCGGGGCGTAGCGCAGCCCGGTTAGCGCGCTTGATTTGGGATCAAGAAGTCGGAGGTTCAAATCCTCTCGCCCCGACCAGTTTCATATCTTTAAAAAATTATTTGACAGAGAAAAGATGAAAATAAATCTCTCTTTGATTTCGGGGCGCTTAGCTCAGTTGGGAGAGCGCCTGCCTTACAAGCAGGTGGTCGGGGGTTCAAGTCCCTCAGCGCCCACCATTTTAAACCGATTCATTTCTCGAATCGGTTTTTTTATGCTACTGCCTTTCATATCATTTATTTAATTTTATTGACGCATACTGTCTTTAACACATTCCAACACTGGAACATTGGAACGAGTTGTTATTTAATGTTATTTCGTGTTGATATATTGTTTTTTTTAATGAGATTGTTAAGAAAAAATTGACAAATCCAGTTTAATTTACGACATATCTTTTTGTATGAAATAAGCATACAATTGTAGGCAAAAAGGATACAATATGCTCGCTGAAATTTTATCTTCAAAAATAAGGGCTGAAGTTTTTAGACTTCTATTCGGAATGAATAAAACTTCCCTCCATATGCGTGAGATTGATAGAAAATCCGGATTTTTTATTGGTACAGTTCAACGAGAATTAAAAAAAAATAGTCGATCAAATCCTCATCGATAAAAAATCAGGAAAAGACACACAACTTCTGGAAGATAAAATAGATTTAATGGTTTATAAATTATATGAACTGGCTTACGATGAAGTGAAGATAGTGGATCCCGCTTTCGCTTTATCAAAAGAAGAGTATGAGCAAGACTTGAGTTAAAAACGACGCAGTCGGATTTGACTTAAGGATTGCGACACGACGCAGTCGGATTTGACCCCAGTTGAATAAAACAGATTTAACGGGGTAAACTTAAGGATTGCGACAAAAACGACGCAGTCGGATTTGAGCCCAGTTGAATAAAACAGATTCAACGGGGTAAACTTAAGAATTTCGGTGGAATAGCGTTTTCATTCTTTCTTAACTCAATTCCTCAGCCAGAGCTGAGTTATTAAGTCAAGTCTGAAAAAGCAAGAATTGTGATAATAATGTATCAATAAATTTGGAGGAATAATTATGGCAGATATTTATCATATCAAGATGACTTTAAGCGATTATTATTTGAGAGTTCGAGGAAAACCTTATCGAATAATTGCAATCGAAGGAAACAAAAGTCTGTATCAACTTGCAGAAGTTATTACAGATTCATTTGATTTTGATATTGATCATTGTTTTGGATTTTATGATAATATGAAAGACATTTATCGCTCTTGGGAAGGTTATGAACTTTTTGCTGATATCGGAGAAGGTGACCGATTCCCCGGAGTTAAAAAAACAAAAATCAAAAATGTTTATAACGAAATAAAAAAGAAAATGCTTTTCTTTTTTGATTATGGAGATAGCTGGCGATTTATAACACAATTAATTGATATTCAAGAATCTAAGAAAAAGAGTATGAAACCACAAGTTGTCAACTCAGTTGGAAATGCTCCTGAACAATATCCTGAGTGGGATGAGTAAGCAAGACTTGATTTAATGGCTCCGAATATTCATTCTTAACTCAATTCCTCAGCAAGCTGAGTTATTAAGTCAAGTCTGAAAAAGCAGTAGATTTTTTCCTTGACTCAAAATCAGCCTAGAAATTCAAACAAAACAGAAAAGAGGAGAATATGGCAAAGCCAAAAACGAAAAAAAGAAAGAAAAAACAAAATAAGATAAATTTTCTGCTTATCTTTATCTTTGTTGTTATTCTAGCAACTGCAACTTATTTCATAATAAATAATCGCATAGATATTTCCATCCACCCCAGGGAAAAAAAAGAAAAAGTGGAAACAATAGAAATCGAACAAAAAATCTCAGTGGATGATATAATTTTAGAAGCCATAAAAAACATGGGAATTCCAGAAAATCTTTATAAACACAAAGTACGTAAAGACGCCATTTATATTTATATCGGATTGAATAAGGATGAAATAGATTTGAACCTGGCAAATGCGATTATCACCGGTAAAATCGAAAGTATCGGTGGCAAAATTATTTCCGGGAAAGAGACAAGAACCGGCTTTAAACAAGAACTCGAATTTATTGATCCATTCGATTCTCAAAAATATATCGTAAAATTATATTATGCAACTGAGGGAAGTTATAAGAAGAAAAAACCTCAACTGGCAATTGTTGTGGATGATTTCGGTTATTTTAGAGGTGACCTGCTCGATGATTTCTGCCAGATAAAACAACCGATTACTTTGGCGATTTTACCAGACGAAACACATTCCAAAACTGCGATGCTGAAAGCAAATGAGACTAATCATGAAACCTTGATTCACATTCCAATGGAACCGATGAGTTATCCAAAAAATAATCCCGGTAAAAATGCAATTTACGTGCATCTTTCCAAAAAAGAAATTATCAAACGGATGGAAGGATATATCAAGAAGCTTCCTCTCTGTATTGGGGCAAACAATCATATGGGCTCGCTTGTAACAACAGATGAAGACATTATGAAAATCGTGCTCGAAGTACTCAAAAGACACGAAATGTTTTTCGTAGACAGCCGCACAACTTCTTCATCTGTGGCTTATTCTACTGCTCAGAGAATGATGATTCCCTCTTTTGAAAACAATTTTTTCCTGGATAGCCCTGACATTTCTGATAAAACATTTAATATGAGAATTGAACAACTCAAAAAATTATCAGCAAAAGGTAAAGTCTTGATTATCACTCATTGCTCAAATAGAAACAAGTTAAATTACTTAAAAAGATTCATTGCCAAAGCTGAAAAACTTGGTTTTGAAATTGTTCCGGTTTCAAAATTATTTGAATATTCTTTTCCGGAAATACCTTAAAAAAAACTTCTGTAATCAAGGAAACTAATGACATATAATATCGAAATTTGTAAAACACTCGAACAGAAATTCATCGATGCGAAATTGTTTCGTCCCATGCATATTAATCGTTATGATGAAGGTGACATTTTAGTTTATGATGTAAAATCCGTATCAAATGCAAATTCAGCAAAAATTCATTTGCAAATTATAAAATCCGTGGGTGGTGGATTTGCAGGTCAGGTTTATAAAGTTAAACTGCTGAAAATGGAAAACGGTTCCATTCCGGATCTTGATGAAGGAAAAGAATATGCCATCAAAATCCTCATTCCTCCTTCCAACTTCTCGAAGTTGTTTCGCAATAGTTTATATTGGATAGGATTTCAGGGATCATTTCAACTTCAGGTGAATCCTGCAGCTTCCAGGGCTGGAGCTTTATGGCAAAAGTTTATCCGCAGAGCTGCAAAAATCAGGTTTGGCGATGAGAAAGTTGTGGTTGATATCTTTGCCACTTATATTGATGAAAAATTGGGTAGCTGTGCAGAAATAAGTGAATGGATCAATGGTCGCACCTGGCGATTGGAAGTAGATGATAAACTTGATGTCTTAAACAAATGGTATCAAGGAAAAAAGGTTGATGATGCGAATCTCGGCTCTCCTGAATATCGTTCAAAAAGAGAGTTTATGCGAGATTTCGTTAAACTGCTTCACGATGTTGGAGGATTTGAATTTGCACGTCAATATGAATGGTCAACCTGTAAAAGTCAGCCGAATTGTTTGAAGAGATATGAAAATGATGATCCGTCAAAAGGATTAGTTGCTGTTGATTTTCGTGCTGGACTTGCTCTGCTGCCATTTTTACCGATGAGTCCCGGTGATTTCAAATTGATATTTTCAGGATTATTCCGCGGTAGTCTCGTTCAATTTGATAGAGGAAATCTGAAAAAACTGGAAAGTTTCATTCAAGCAAATCAGCAAGAATTTACTGATATGCAAGACATGCTGACAGAGCTGAAATCTTGTGAAAAAATTTATAGAAACTCAGTTCCGGATATAACTCACAACCATTTTAAGCTGCTTTTCAGCAAAAAACTCTGGTCTACAATTCTGAGTAGTTCCAGGGTTGGCTGGAGAACTCAAAACCTGACAGATGAAAAATCTGACCTTAAACTGAAAAATTCAAAAGCTTTATTAGTTCTTTTTTATATGATTGGATTAATTCCTTTCTTAGGAAAATTCATCATAAAGTTTTTCAATCGTCCGGACTGGAGAAATCACTACAAAAGTATGCTGACAAGTTGGAAATATTTGAAACGAGCAATTTCTGGAAAAACCGCTGAAAAGGTAATTATCTGGCACAGAAAAGGGAGACTCGATGAGGAAAGTGCTTTAAAAGTATCTTCATCTTTTTTTAGATTTTCAGCTCATTTACCGTTTTCCATCTTACCTGTAGGATTACACAAATTCCTCACAAACTGGCAATATTTCAAGGATCGTCTAAGCAATATAATTGTCAGACCAATCCGTTTATATTTCAATAGCAGACTGCGTGAAGAATGGCTTCTGTCCATGCTTTCAGAAGGACAAAAAAAACACATGCTTACAGACGAAGATGCCAAAATCATTCATTCTCAAATCAAAGAACCGTTCATTCAAAAATACCTGAAAAGCCTGGCAGTGCATGTTTGCACCCTACCGGTAACTCAAGTTGTTTCTGTGTTAATCGCCATAATTTTTGTAGCTTCACATCCGGAAATGCCGCGCGCTCAAGCTTGGGGAATCGGAGTTGGAATCATCGCTCTTTTCCAGGTTATTCCAATTTCACCGGGTTCTTTGGCTCGAGGACTTTATGTGATATATCTATTAATCAGAGAACGCAATTTTAAAAACTATAATATTGCTATTTTCCTGAGTTTTTTCAAATACATCGGATATTTAGCATTTCCCATTCAGATGACCCAGCATTATCCGGCATTAGCACGATTTATGGCAGGACATTGGGCTACTGAGGCAGTTCATATAATCCCGGTTTTTGGAGAACAGGGAGCACTCCTGGAACATTGGGTTTTCAATTTATTTTATAATTGGCCATTAACCATCCGACGCAGAATGAAATTGCGGGCAGAAAAGAGAGAATCCAAAAAATCTCGATATTGGCACATTCCTATATATGCAATCATTTTTTCTGTATTATTTGGAGTTGCTGATTATTTGTATCTTTCTCATTTTGGTTCGATCCCAACCTTGAAAGATATCTGGTATTTAGTAATTCTTCTGCCCTTAATTCTTGGTTCATTTATTACTTCCGGATGCGGAGGAGCAGTTTTGTGGAAACGAATTATTTCCGCAACAGTTGGTGGAATGATCGTTGGAATTTTATATTCATTTATCACTTTCTATATCTTCCGGGAAAGTGAAGTTCTTATTAATATTTTTCTGATCGAATGTTTTTGGAGAGTGTTTATTTTTTCAATTCTGTCAACTTTAGGTGCATTATTATTTGAATTATCATTAAGCGAACCAAATGTACACAAAAGGAAGCTTAAAAGCAAATAAGTATCAACAAATTTTATGGAGAATAATTGATGAGTGATTTGACTTTCTTCACAAATGAACCCGGTCATACATTATTGGATCGTTTCAAAAGTAATTTAATGACTACTCGTTTTTTTGATGTCCTTGTCGGTTATTTTTATACCAGTGGTTTTTATGCATTATATAAATCATTAGAAAATACAGAAAAAATTAGAATTCTTATTGGAATCTCAACTGATAAAAAAACGGTTGAATTTATTGAAACATCAAAACAGCTACAAATACAATTCTCTCATTCGGAAGTAAAAGATTTATATTCAAAAAAAGTAGAAAGCGAGATTGGTTCTTCAGCAGATTCATTTGAAGTCGAAGAAGGTATCTTAAAATTCCAGATGTGGTTGAGAAGCGGTAAATTGGAGATTAAAGCTTATCCGACATCCAGCCTTCATGCCAAACTGTACATCATGACTTTTCAAGAAGGAGACAGAGATGTTGGTCGAGTTATTACCGGCTCCAGCAATTTTACTCAAGCAGATCTGGTAGATAATCTTGAATTTAATGTTGAGTTGAAAAATCGAACTGATTATGAATTCTCAATTAAGAAATTCAACGAGCTTTGGGAGCAAGCGGTTGATGTTAAAGACAAATATCTGGAAACCATTCCCCGCACCTGGTTAAAACTTATAACTCCTTACAATTTATATCTGAAGTTTTTATATGAATATTTTAAAGATGAATTGAACATTTCAGAAGATATTACTCTAAAGTATTTTCCCAAAGATTTTATGAAATTGGAATATCAGAGTGAAGCTGTATCAGATGCAAAAAGAGTTTTACTTGAATATGGTGGAGTTTTCCTTTCTGATGTTGTTGGTCTGGGAAAAACATATATGGCTGCAATGCTTTCGGGAGAACTTGATGGTCGCACTTTAGTTATTGCACCACCTGTTTTATTAGAAAAAAATACTCCGGGTTCATGGAATAATGTTTTTTCAGATTTCGGGATTCCTGCTGATTTTGAATCTTTGGGAAAACTTGATAATCTAATTACAAGAGGTACTGAAAAATATAAAAATATTATCATCGATGAAGCTCATAGATTTAGAACAGAAAGCAATATTACTTATGAAAAACTTGCTCAGGTTTGCAGAGGAAAAAGAGTTATTCTGGTAACTGCCACACCTCTCAACAATACTCCTTCAGATATTTTAAGCCAACTCAAACTTTTTCAAAAATCCAGGAAAAGCACAATTCCCGGTTTACCAAATTTAGATATGTTTTTCTCTACTCTTGAAAAAAGATTAAAAAACCTGGATAGACTTAAAGATCGCGATAAATTCATTAAAATATCAAAGGAAAATTCTATTCTTATCAGGGAAAAAATTCTTAAATTCCTGATGGTTAGAAGAACCAGAACTGAAATTCAGAAATACTTTAAAAACGACTTAAAGGAACAGGGATTGAAGTTCCCGCATGTAGCTGATCCGCAATCCTTATTTTATAAGCTCAATACAGAAGAAGATAAAATTTTTGGTGATACGATCAGGTTAATCACAAAAGATTTCAAGTATGTTCGCTATACTCCTCTTTTACCAAAATACTACAGCGGAAT
>JAUWNO010000002.1 GCA_030612605.1 Armatimonadota bacterium | reverse complement strand
AAATATATCAATTCACATAAAATTACTGTTATCGTTGTTCACAACTGGGAGTTCTTTAGCGGAAAAAATCTGAACCAAGAATTGTATAAAGCATTTAAGAATCGAATACTCTCATTATGGAGAAATGAGAATTTCAAATTCATTAATTTTTCCGAACTGAATAAAATAATCTGTAAATAACAGGAAGAAAAATGTACAAAATATTTATTAGTGGAATGGCTTATGACCATGGGAAATCAGGCATTTCCACATATATTAACAGTGTAGTGGAAGAACTGGTGAAATTTAATAAAGTCGAACTACTTCTTCTTAATATGGATGAATCGATTTTCCCGGTAAAACATCCGAATTTGAAAATTATTACAATTCCAAATTATTTAGCCAAACCTCTTATTAACTTGACCTGGCACTTGTTTATCCTGCCCATTTTCTGGAGTTTTAAGAAATACGATTTTATCTTTCTTTCAGCAGGTCAACGTCGCATATTTTGTAGATATCCCAGATTTACAATCGTTGCTTTTCATGATCTTTCTCAGTATCACATTCCGCAGAAATATGATCCAATCAGAATGTTTTACATTAAGAAAGTTATCCCAATTTTCGTTAAAAGGGCAAACTCGATTTTTGCAGTCAGTGAAAGCACAAAAAAAGATCTGCTCAAATTCTACCACCTCGATGAGGATAAGGTTTTTGTGAATATCAATAGTTATGATAAAAAAAAGTATAATATGGATTATTCAGCTTCTACGGTTTTTCCTCATAATTTGAAGAAAAAATTCTTTCTGTATATCTCCAGAATTGAACATCCGGGGAAAAACCATCTCCGTCTGATAAAAGCTTACGAAAAACTCCCTGAATCCATAAAAAAAGAATACGACCTTGTTTTTGCCGGCAGCATCTGGCTGGGAGGACAAGTTGTCACAGATTACACCAGGAAAATATCTGACAGAGAAAGAATACATTTTTTGGGTTTTGTAAAAGATGAAACTCTCATCGACCTTTATCATTGTTCTTCACTCTATATTTTTCCATCTTTGTTTGAAGGTTTTGGAACACCTTTGGTTGAAGCAATGGCTTGCGGAATTCCGGTTATCTGCTCGAATGTATCATCATTACCGGAAGTGGGAGGAGATGCTGTACTTACGTTTGACCCAGAGGATGTGGATGATATTCATGACTGCATTTTAAAAGTGATGTCAGATTCTAATCTCAGGAAAGAAATGATAAAAAAAGGCTTGGAAAGAGCAAAGGAATTTGATTGGGCTAAACATGCCGGAAAGATTGTGAGAAAATTTGAGGAATACAAAAAAACACACATCAGTTCTGTATGAATACTCACAAATTCACACTCAACCAATTGCTTTTGTTAATCCTTGGTTTTTTATTGCTAATTGGTCGTTCGATTTGGGAATACTTGCTTCCAATAAGACCTACTGATTTTAAGGGAATAATGTATTTCCGTGATATTCTAATTCTTTTACCTGCGACTATTCTGATCGGGTCCGTATTAATCCGAACAAAATATCACAAATCTTTATCTCATTTCTTTGATTTTGTAATCAGTAAAATAAGAAGTATGAAGAATAAACCAATTGGGATAACAACTTTTCTCTCTTTTAAAATTTATATTTATTTTTTGGATTACAACTTTGCTGATTTCGATATTAGGTGTTCTTCCATCAAGGTTTTCAATTTGGCATCAAAGAGGAATTTTATACAACATTGAAAATCTTGTTACCCAATCTGTAAAAAAACCGGCTCTTGTTTTGATAAGTAATTCCGAAGAGAAGCGCATTTTCCCATATATGGCTGGATTCCAGCTTAATAATGTGAATCTGGATGGCTCGATTATTTATGCACGCAGCTTGCCAGGTAGGAATAAAGAATTACTTGCGTCATATCCTAAACATAATTATTACTTATTTGATGTTAAGAAAAGGCTTATTATTCCATATTTACCCGGTTATAAGCTTCCAAGTTCGATTGAGTAAAAAAGAAATTTTATAATACACAAACTAATACAATTGAAATTGATTAATTTCGATGTAAATCATAAGATAAAAAAACTTTTTGACAAATAAAACTGCAATATAACAATGGTAGCCGAAGGAATATTCAGCTTTTTCTATATTATTTGGTTCGCGTTTTATAGAATTAAATATTTTTTTAGTATTTCAAAACATGAACCAAATGTGGTAGTATTAGTTTTGTATTATTGTTTTTAATCGATGTTTGATGATAATGAAATCTCTTTAAGAGCCTTTAGTTTGGAGTGTTTATGCCAGTAGATCATGAGTTAAGAAAAGAAATGATGCATACATACACAGATAAAAAACTGAAGCATAAACAAATTAAATACAGACGGAAAGTTTTGTTATGGGAATTTATTGTTAAATTTTCTTATTTTTTAAAACGATTTTTAGATATAATTCTCTCAATGAGTTTTCTGATAATTTTTTCACCGCTTTTTTTAATTACTGCCCTGGCGATTGTAATTGAAAATTACGGACCAATCTTTTACAGTCAGGTTCGAATTGGAAAAGATGGTAAATCTTTTGATTTTTACAAATTCCGTTCAATGTATGTGGGAACGGAAAATTTTAAAGATCAACTTATAAATGAAAATGAATCTAAGGATGGCGTGATTTTTAAGATGAAACAAGACCCGAGAATAACAAAGGCGGGTCGTATTCTTCGTCGTTTCAGCATTGATGAGCTTCCTCAGCTTATTAATGTTCTGAAAGGAGATATGAGTCTTGTAGGTCCACGACCACCACTGCCGCGAGAAGTTAATGAATACACACTTGAAGATCGTAAAAGATTGCACACAATTCCCGGTATAACCGGAATCTGGCAAATAAGCGGCAGAAGCGATATCCCTTTCAGAGAACAGGTAGAATTGGACAAGCAATATATTGGCAGCCAAAGTGTCTTTAAAGATATAATTATTTTGTTAAAGACAATACCTGCCGTTATCACAGGAAAAGGAGCTTATTAAATTTTTTCAAAATAATAAATTTAAAAAAAATAGGAGGAAAAGATGACAATTGAGTTCAAAAAAGATGGAAAAACGGGAATCATCAAGATTATCGGACGCTTAGATGCAGCCAATGCGAGAGAACTGAAAGAGAAATTTCAATCTTATTTGGAAGAAGTAATTTTCTTTATAATGGATTTTTCGGAACTGGAATTCATTGATAGTACCGGACTGGGAGCAATAATCAGTTCATTGAAACACTCTTCTGAATTGAACGGAGATGTTTATATTGCAAATCTTCAACCCAAACCGCGAATGGTATTTAATATTACCAGAGCTCACAAAGTTTTTGAGGTTTTCGATGATGTAGAGGCCGCATTAATCGCTATCAAAGAAATCCAAAATTAAGATAAGGTTGGTATTATGAAATGCCTTATTTATTGTTTGCCGGAGCAAACACATTGGTTAAAAGAATATTTCTCTGATGTACAGCCCTATTTTCTCCGAATTCTGAATAAACCACTTCTGGAATATTACATTGATTTCTGCACTCTTGTTGGAATCTCAGAAACCAGAGTTATCATAAATCATTCCAATACTGATTTGGAAAGTTATTTTGGTGATGGAACTCAGTGGGGAATAAATCTTTCTTACGGATTGGTGAAACCAGATGATAGCCTGAATAAGATTTTCCTTAAGAATTCCAGCTTCTGTAAAGATTCAGACCTTCTCATTATTTTTGGATACGACTTTCTTCATTACCAAAAAGACAAGAAAACCTATCCGTTTCTAGCAAAGATTAATTCGGATCGAAAAATTACAAAAGAAGATTCAGCAATTTATTTTTTAAAAAAGGAAACAAACAAATTCAAAATTGATCTGGATAAAATTCCTGAATTTAATAAACCCGGATTTTTCTTCACTCCAATTAATAATATTCAAGCTTATTATGCTTTGAGTATCAATTTGATCCGTGATCATCAAAGTGATTTTGTTCTACCGGGTTACAGCAATGAAAATGGTGTTTTTCTCGGTAAAAATGTTGTTTATCCCAAATCTGTTGAGACTGAAAAACCATTGATGTTGGGTGATAATGTGCAGATAAAGTCAGGATGTAAAATTGGTCCGGATACGATTATCGGGAATAATGTGATTGTTGATTTCTCTACTACAATTGTAAAAAGCATAATTTATGATTTATGTTACATTGGAAGCGATCTGGAGATTATAGATAAAATCATTCATAAGAGAAAAGTAATCGATCCTTTCACGGGAGAATTCACCCAGATTGTCGATGATTTTCTTGTTTCCGATATCCAGAAAAATATTATGATGAAATCTTTCCGACGGTTTGTTCATTCCGTTATTGCTCTTTTTCTCATGATTATTGGGGCAATTCCTTATCTGTTTTTCCTGGGAATACGAGGGTTGGGACATTTGCGAAGAAGCAGGCGGCTTTGCTATCTGACTCTTAATGGAGATTCTAAAAAATTGTATTATTGGAGAGTTATGACGCCAAATTTTCTTTCCACTTTATTTTTTCGTCTTTCTCTCAATAAATATCCTCTTTATAAAAATGTTCTGAAAAAAGATATATTTTTAGTTGGAAATCGTATTCTTCCTCAATCCTCCGGTGCATTAATGCACTTAAATAAACTCCCTTCTTATCAACCAGGTGTTTTCGATTATTCTGCTATGGTTTCGTCAAAACCTTCTGAATTCGAAATTGACATTAATGAGCTTTATTACTGCAACAATTACTCCCTGAAATTAGATTTGAAGATTTTTTTCAGAGCTCTTTTCAATCGCTTTTTCTCTGTCTGGAGCAGAATCGTGGAGGATGAATCACGTTTTATCGAAGAGTAATTTTTCTTTTATATAATTTGTGGAAGGATTAATGAGGAGCATCATAAATTTTTTAAAAAGTATGTTAAAAAAGAAATCGCTGGAATGTTATGTCATCAGTCATAAACCGATTATACTCATAACTTATTGGTTTGATTTTTTGAGAAATCAGAGCGAAATTTTTAAAACAATTCCTCATAATAGAAATGTATATTTTTTGTTCCAATCTGGGTGGTATAAAGATAAAAGAGATGTTGATAAGATTCAAAAAGAAATCGCAATTTTCAGAAATATTTATCCTAAAACAAAATATATATTTCTTAGTAATTCAATCGAAGAGAATGAGTTTTTTCTGGAAAATAACCTAACAAGTATATTTTGCAACCAAAATGCTTTTATTGATGAGAAAAGGTACAAAATAAAATCAAGAATCGAGAAGAAATATGACGCAATATATCTGGCTCGTATAACACCTTTTAAACGGCATGAACTGGCAGTAAAAGTTAAAAATCTTTTGTTGATCGGTTCATTCACTCAAAACGAAGAAGAACATTATCAGCATATTATGAAGATTCTGCCGGATGCAAAATGGATAGAAAAAGTGTTTTCATTCAGAGTTTCCCAATACATGAATCAGGCGAAAGTAGGATTGTGTTTGTCTGCAATTGAAGGAGCCATGTTTGTCAGTGCAGAATATCTGCTTTCCGGGATTCCGATAGTTTCCACAATAAGTGTCGGTGGTCGAGATGCATTATTTGATACGGAATTTGTGAAAATTGTTAAAGATAATTCGGAATCAGTTGCAAAGGGTGTTGAAGAGATGATCAAGAAAGACATTAATCCTGAGTATATTAGAAGAGAAACAATTAAAAAGATGATAGAACATCGTGAAAAATTCTTTAATCTGGTTCAGGAAATATATGATAAGGAGATGATAAACAGAAAATTCAAAGATGATTGGAAAAAAGTGTTTGTTCACAAAATGGGATTAAGGTGTGGAGTAGGTTTTAACACATATAAAAAGAAAATATTAAAGAAAGGATTTATTTTAAAAAACTTGAAATTGGATTATTCAGTATGAGTAAAAAACTTGCTTTGTATACATTTATTGATGCTTTTGGTTGGAAAATTTATCAGCATTATGGATTTCTTGAGAACATTATCATCGATTCCAGGAAATTGAGAACCACATTTGGATTTTCTTCTGCTGCAGATCCATCTATCTTAACCGGAAGATACCCGGACGAACATACTCATTGGTCCAGCTTTTATTATTCTCCGGAAACATCTCCTTTCAAACTATTGCAATATTTATCTTTTTTGCCACGTTCTATCTTTGATCGAGGAAGAGTGAGACATTGGATAAGTAAGATACTAGTGAAGTTTTATGGTTATACCGGATATTTTGAAATTTACAGTATGCCTTTTAAACATATTAAATACTTTGATTATTTGGAAAAGAGGGATTATTTTGTGCCTGAAGGAATTTTGAAAACAGATACGATTTTTGATTATTGTGTTGAAAATAAAATACCCTATTTTTGCTCTAATTGGAGATTGCCAGAAGAAAAGAACCTGGAAATCGCTAAACAAAAAATCAAAGAAGCTAATATCGAATTTCTTTATTTGTACTTACCAAAACTTGATGGAGTAATGCATGCTTTTGGAACCAGAAACCCAAAAGTTGAAGAGAAAATTCGTTCATTAGAAAATGAAATATCCGAAGTTCTGAAAACTGCAAACCAGTTTTATGATGATGTCAGCTTTTATGTTTTTTCTGATCATGGAATGACAGATGTTTCCGGAACTGTTGAAATTATATCCAAGATCGAAAATACTGATCTAAAATTTGGTAAAGATTATGTGGCAATGTATGATTCTACGATGGCTCGCTTCTGGTTCTTAAAAGAAGGAGCACGAAAAATAATTGAAAAGGAACTAAAAAAAATCGAACAAGGTTATATTATTCCTGATGAAGAACTGAAAAAGATGCATGTATATTTTTCCGATCATAAGTTTGGTGACTTATTCTTTCTAATGAAACCGGGGATTTTAATCGTACCAAGCTTTATGGGATTGAAAGCGTTGCCCGGGATGCATGGTTATCATCCAAAAGATGAAAATTCATTTGCTTTTATTGGCAGCAATAAGAAGATTCCGAAAAATATCAATTCAATTACTGATATTCGTAAAACAATGGAGAATGAGCTGACTTATGGAAAATGAACAATTTATAGTCGAAGAACCAGGTTTAGGTGTAGAATTTCTAAAATTCGATAGAAGAGTTCTGTTCTTAACTATCAGAAGAAAAATTACATTGGTTTTTGTTATCTCATTTATTGTAACTTTAGTAGTAGCAGTATGGGCTAAAGTATCTCTTAAAGGAAAGTTTAGAGCATCTTGTACATTAATTCGTTTTGAGAAAAATATAGCTACAAAATCCGATGTTCCTTACCTTTATCAGGATTTGAATTTAAGTACAGTTTTAAATTCTGTTACAATGCGGGTAAACCTCGAAGCAGTGATAGATAGCCTCAAATTAAATATGACTCCTGAGGAAGTTTTTGGAACTCTGATTGTTCAAAGAGGGACAAGGACCAACATACTAAATATTGCTTCAATTAATTATGATAGGCAGTTAGCTGTAGATATTGCAAATGCTACTGCTGTCATTTTTATAAAAAATTATAATAAAATCCTGAATTCCGCAACAATAGAAATCTATGATTATTATCTTAATCAAAGAGATATTCTTTTGGAAGAACACAGACAAAGTCAGGATCAGATTTCAGATTTTTTAAAAAATTATAATGTGATTTCCATTGATGAAGAAACTTCACGCAAAAATGGTTTGTTAAGAGCTATTGAGGCAAAAGTCCTGGATACAGAATCTATTATGACTTCTTTGAAATCGAAAATTGGAGATATCGATTCCCAGTTGGAGGAGTTATCAGATGATATCATACCCATTTCATGGAGTATTTCTAACACAAAAGAGTCTTTGATAAAAACAAAAATGGACGAATTAAAACTCTTAAAAGAACAATATACAGATGAAAATCCGAAAGTTCTGAAACTAATGAGGGAAATCGAATTTTTAGAAGATGAGCTGGCAAGAGTAAAAGAAGAGGATAAATTTGTACCGGATCACATTACTTATGGTGAAGATCCTTACAGGAAACAATTGATAATATTACGGATAGATTGTGAATATGAATTATCTGCTTCTGCCAAGAAAATGGTGGAATATCAGCAGCAAATTGCAAAAATAAACGAAAGCCTGGAATCTCTTTCAGCAATGGATAAAGATTACTTTCAGCTTCAAAGGAGGGAAGAACTTCTAAGAAATCGTCTCGAATTAACAGAAAGAAGGATAATGGATATCAAAGTTGCCATCGAATCGAATGTAAGCGATTTTGATATTCTTGAATGGGCTTTACCTCCCAAATTTCCTGGGGGAGCAAATCGAAGAGTAATTGCAATGACTACCGGCTCTTTCACATTCTTAGGATTACTTATATTTTTCGTTCTAAGAGAATTATTGGATTATTCCATGAAATCAGATTATGATTTTACAGAAGTTCTTAAGATAAAATATTTGGGTGAGATTCCGAATAAAGATGCTGTTTCCGAACTCTATTTTAACTCTCAAATTCAAATTTTATTTGGCCAGATATCCCATCAGATACCTAACAAAAGTCCAAAAATCATAATGTTCGGTAGCGACAAACCGGAAACAGGGAAAAGCTTTCTTATCAAGGAGATGATTGAGTTATTTACTTCTCGCGGGGAAAAAGTTCTCTGGATCGAATCCATTCTGGAAGCTGAAGAAGAAATCGAAGATTATCTGGTTAATGACCTACTGTATGAAACGAAATCTTTAACTGCAAGAAATGTTAATATTATTACTGAAAATTTACATAAATGCTATTTTTTGTGTGATGAAGAAGTCTTCCGAAAAGCATTAGATAAAAGTGATATCAAAAGATTACTTCTCCAGTTATCTTCTTATAATGTAATTATCTGGGAATTATTTGAAGTTCATTATAATTTACAGATTTTTTCAACAATTTCATCTTATGCAGATTTACTGACATTTGTGGCTCGATTCCAAAGTTCCAGTAGAGATAGTTTGGAAAACGCCATAAAATTCATAAGAGCAAATAATGACATCAAGATTGGTGGAATATTAAATGATGTAAAAACAGCCTTTTTAAAGGTTCAATTCTAAGGTTATTAAAATGAAAAAGATCCTGATTATTATTTTTTTGGGAATTAGTTTGATGCAATGCTCAAGAAATAAAGTGATAGAAGAAAGCAAAGTTGAAGCCACAAAGCAATATATGGAAGAGATTCATGTTGCTCTTCAAAAGGAAACGGATGTTGTTGGAGAGTTAATGGAGCTCCAGCGAGTTGAGTTTGAGGAGTATAAAATTGGTTCAGGAAACAGATTTGATGTATATGTAGAAGAAGAACCTGATTACTTAACTTCAAATACATTAGTGAAACCGGATGGGACGATCTCTTTAAAACTCGTTGGTGAAGTAAAGATTTCCAGACTTACACTTCCTGAAGCTGCTGCATTAATTGAAAAAAAATATTCAAAATATATTTATAATCCCAAAGTATCTATGATACCAAGAGAGTTGAAAAGTGCTAATATTACTATAATGGGAAAAATCGCTGCTCCGGGAAATTATGAAATCAAAACCGATATGAGACTAACCGATGTTATTGCTGAAGCCGGTGGATTTGCTACTGCATATTTTCATGGCAACACTGTGGAAGCTGCTGATTTAACGACAGCTTATATGATAAGGGATAACAGGGTTCTGGCAGTGGATTTGTATGAATTAATCCGAAAAGGAAATATGCTGCACAATATACCTCTTTTAGATGGCGATTACATCTACATACCTTCATTAATTAATCAGATTGTTTATATTTTAGGCAATATCATGGGGCCCGGTGAAATATATTACAAAGAAAACATGACAGTGATGCAGGTTATTATTTATGCTGGCGGATACAAAGATGTGGTTCCTACTTCTCAAGTGATAGTATTAAGAGGAGGTTTGAATCATCCGCGTATTTTTAAAATTGATACGAAAGCTATTCTCAGAGGGGATATTCAGGATTTCCCTCTTAAAGCAAATGATATTGTCTATCTACCTTTAGATCCACTTACAAATTTCAATAGGATTATAAATAATATACTGCCGGCTTTAAGGGCTGTGCAAACAACTTGGATGATGAAGGAATATTATGAAGAAACTATCGAAAAATATTAAGAATCATGCAAATATTATACGACAATTGAAACATATTTTATTGTAGATATCATAATGTTTATTAATTTATATTTAAGAAAATAAAGATGACAGAGCTATATCTTTCAAATTTAAAATATCTCGTTTTCTTTGCTGCTCTATTCTTGGGAGTTCCTGCAGCTTATGTGCTTTCAGTAAGAAACCATACTATTGAGAGAATCGTCTTTTTTTTAATGATTTTTTTCACAGCACAAATGGAAGATATAAATTTCTTCTCTCATGAAACTTATAAGGGTACTTCTCTGGGATTCGAGATTGGAATGGTAGATTTAGTTACATTAGTTATTTTTTTTGTTGTTCTTAATAGAAGGAGAAGGTTCGGTATCAGGTTAATCCCTCCAGGGTCCGTACTATATTTTTTATATTTCTTATTCAGTTTAATATCAGTAGTAAACTCTCAAAACTACCTGTATTCTGCTTTTGAACTTTGGTCGATGATAAAAATGTATTTCTACTTCTGGGTTATTTACAACTATATAAAAGATTTAAAAGACCTGGATTTCTTAATGAAATCCATATCATTAGTTATTCTTTTTATTGGTATCTTAGTTTTGAAGCAAAAATATATTGAGGGTCGTTTTCACTGCGTTGGTCCATTCCCGCATCAGAACTCAATGGTTATGTACCTAATGATTTTCGTCTCTATTGTCTTTGCCTATGTTTTGAACAAAAAAAGAAAAATAAATCTTACTTACTGGCTTTTTATATTAGCATTAGGAATTGGTAGTGTTATTTCGAGCTATTCAAGGGCAGGACAGGCAAGTTTTGTGGTTGCGAGCAGCATAGTTCTGTTTTTCTCATTTGCCGGAGGTTTATCAACGAAAAAACTTGGGATATCCTTTGTATTGATGATAGCAGGGATCGCTATGCTGGCTAAAGCAGCCGATTCGATTATTGTCAGGTTTGTAACAGCTCCAACTGCTTCAGCAAATTTACGTATTTTATTAGCTCAGGCAGCAGTGAGAATGGCAGATGACAAAACCTTCGGAGTAGGTTTGAATAATTGGGGAATAAAGGTGAATCCTCCCTATAACTACAGCGACCATATTGAAGGTACTACAGAAGAATCTCGTCATGCACGTGTCGAAACTATTTATCTTATGATAGCTGCTGAAACCGGATGGTATAATCTGGTTATGTTTTTGATTTTAATTTTTTATTTCTATTTTAGAAATTTTTATAATTACTACAGATTTCAAAAGACAGATTATCATTATTATACGATTGGATTGATGGGAGGACTTCTGGGAATTTATCTGGAGTCTTCATTGGAATGGGTATTGAAACAAACGAATAATTTTTATCAATTGATGATGGCTTTTGCTTTAATAGCTGCAATGAGTAAAATCGAGAAAAGATATTCAAAGCAAACGAGTAAAACAAGGAGAGTTTCTTATGTACGATAGAAAAGCTAAGGATTTTGAGGAAAAAAGCTACTTAGGAAATATCAATCCTACGATTAAGAAAACCTTGAATCGGGAACAGAAAACTGAAATTCGCAATGTTCTTAAACGGCTTCTTCCACCAGCTTTTGGAAAAGAAATCTTAGATGTGAGATTAACCTTTTGGTTCTTTAAACGCTGGTATTTTGTTTTGATTTTCGGAATTGATCAACGAAGAAATATCCAAATCACTCCAGACCAGAAAGGTAATAGAGCGATAGTAATGGTTTTCCGTTTAATTATTTATTTTGTAATTGGTATCGGTATGATTGTCACTTTCGTAATATTGCTTTATACGCTCAAGAGTCTATCTGGTGTAGATATCCTGCCGGCTGAACACGTAACAGAATTTATAAGAGGGCTGATTGGAAAATAACCTTAATAATATTATTAACGAGTTGTTTCCTAATAAATAAATATGAAACCTGAAAAACAAAATCTTAAAAAAATAGTTTTAATAAATACATTTGCCAATTATGTTCTGGTTGTGGCAAAGTTTGTTACCCAGATATTTATTACCAGGTTACTCTTTCTGGGTCTTGGCAAAGCTTCCTACGGTTTCTGGGCATTGATTTGGTCAATATTTGGATATTCACTTCTTCTGGATTTCGGATTTGGTACGTCAGCCAAAAAAATTACAGCAGAGGTATCCGTTACTCATGAATATGATCTCTACAACCGGCAACTCAGCACAATAATTTTCTCATACTCTGTAATGTCGGTTTTCATAATTATTGCCACTATTATTCTTAAAGCCAACTTAGCTTTTATTTTTAAATTTCCGGAAGGAGCAGATATAGCTTACTATCAAAAAGTATTCTTGTTTTTCGGAATTTTGATAGCTTTCGCTTTTCCTACAGGTGTTTTTAATGAGATTCTCATTGGTTTAAATAAAATCTACATAAGAAATATTGTTAGACTCATTGCAATATTTGTAAACTTTTTAGGGATATTCCTGATTTTCAAGTTTGGTTATGGTCTTTTAATGTTGGCTGTTTATTCCGTTTGTGTTATCTTTTTATCTCATTTAGCTTTAGCAATGATTACATTGAAACTTATTCCAAAGCTGAAAATCTCTGTTAAATATTTTGATTTCAGTTTATTAAAAGAGCTTGTGGGTTTCAGCTTTTTTGCTTATATTGTTATGTTTGCAAATATGATAATCTACAAAACCGATCAAATTATTGTGGGTGCCATGCTTGGTCTTAGCTCAGTGGCAATATATCAAATTGGCTCCAGACTTGCCTGGATATTAGCGCAACTATCCAATCAATTTCAGGGAAATCTAAGTCCAATTGCTGCTTCTCTTTATAAAGATGGTCAGCATGAAAGGTTAGGAGAGATACTTATTAATAGTAATAAATTTATAACTTTTATAACCACAATATTTTTTATTATTTTAACTCTGTTAGCAAAACCGATTCTCTATATCTGGCTTGAAGTTACAGATCCTGAAATATTAACAATTACTTATCTGATGAACATATCGATGTATTTTCTGATAATCTTTCGAAGCGGTTCAGCTAATGTGCTGCTTATGACCGGATCACATAAATTCCTGGCAGTAGTTGGAACTGCTGAAAGTGTTATTAACATTGGACTCAGTATTGTGTTTATTTTACTTTTCGGTGTTATCGGTGTGGCGATGGGTACTTTAGTTCCAAATGTCTTTTTAAGTGTTTTCATTATTTTTCCAGCAGCTTGCAGGTTCAGTAAAATTAAAATCTGGCAGTATTTTACAAATATTTATTTTCCAATTGCATTCAACTCGATAATTCCTATTTTGCTAATATTATTCTTTATTTCAAAGATATCTATTGAATCCTGGAAATTTTTTAATCTTATAGGTGTTGCTTCATTAGCTGGTATTTCCTATTTAATTACAGGATATTTCATTGTGATGAATCATAATGACAAAAGAATGTTAAAAGAAACAGTTATGTCATTTAAAAGTTTGAGACTGTAATATGGTAAGATTTTTAATTGAATTTTTGAAGAATCCTTTAATTATTTTCAAGATTATCTATTATAGCATTGTCATAATATTTTGCAAATTACATGGGATCAAAACCATTGTTTACAACTTGCATTATGATTATTATTTCGATCTTTTCCAATCGACATATAAAGAGATTAGTAATAATAAAAAGATTAGAGTTTTTTTTTCGTATTGGAAACCAAACAAAAGGCTTAAAAAATATTTACTGAAAAAAGTAAGAAGAAAATATCTCATTTCTCATAATATCTCAATCTTTATAAATTTTGATTTATTTATTACTGGAGATATCAACGGTCCTGATTTCCCGATATCATTGCTAAAAACAAAGACAGTTGAGACTTATCATGGCTCTGGAGTGTATCCGCTTTATCCTAAAAAAGAAGTTCTTAATAGATTTGATATTCATTTCTCCATCGGACCACAATTTAATGAATTTATAAACTGGGCTTACAAGGGCAAAAAAAATAAGCCTAAAGTTTATAATACCGGATATCCAAAACTTGACATACTTCTTAAGCAGCAAGATCCTTTAACCGAGGAATTAAAACAAATATATAAAATCGAGAATCAACCTGTTTTGCTTTATGCACCTCATTGGAATTCACATGGTTCTCTTTTCTTTTTTTATGAGGAATTAATCGAGATATTAGTTTCGTTTGGATGTAAAGTTCTTATCAAACCGCATAATTATATTTATTTTCATTACAAAGAAATGAACTGGGAAGAACGTTTACAAAGATTGGAGGATAAATTTGAAAATGTTGTTCTGGTTAAAAGACCGAATACCCAGGAACTTTATCCTCTTTCCGATATAATGATAACAGATACTGGTACAACTACAGCTTTGGAATTTAGCATTTTAAAAAAACCTGTTTTTGTTTTTAGAAATGATAAGTGGTTTGCAAATGAAATTCACACGGAAGTTGAAAAAGACATTATTGACCTTGCCTTCTGTTTTTCTTCTTTAGAAGAACTGAAAAAAAATCTTGACCTTGTTATTAATAGAAAAACTAAAATCAAAAATGAATTGGATACACAAAAAGAAAAACAAGAGAAGCTGATTGCGAAATATCTATATAACTTGGGAAGTGCAACTGAAAAATCGGTTGATGCCGTTTTAAAAGAATTGTATCTACCATAAAATAATTATAGAAGAATGGAGAAAAAATGAAAATAAATAAGATTTTTTTTAGAATACTCTTTTTAATTCTTTTGTTATATTCATTTATTGGTTGCGCTCGAGTTCATATAATTGAAACAATTCCAAAAGGCGTGCATAAAGCCCGGATTTTAATACGTTCTCAGCCAACAAAAGCAAAGATTTATATTGATGACCAATATCTTGGTATTACACCCATTAAAACAGATTTATGGTACGCTCACGATACATCGATAAACATTAAAGCAGAACCGATGTATCCAAATCAAATTCCGCAAAACATCTATCTGCGAATTCCTCCTATTCCAGATAAAATGACAATTTATATGGATTTTAAACCAAAAATCAGTGCGGATTTGGAAGAGGAAGAGGGTGATATTCCGGATAGAATAATTGTGGAAAAAATACCGATTATTCAAAGAATACCTTATGCTTTTCCCATCATTTATTTCGATTTTGATAAGGATGATTTTAGGGAAGATGAGAAGTGGAAAGTTCATGAAATAACTGAGATTTTAGAAAAAAACAAAACATATATTCTTGCTATTCATGGTTATTGCGATGAGCGTGGTACATACGATTATAATATCGATCTGTCCACTCGAAGATCCAATTCGGTTTATAATTATCTGGTTAAAACCGGAATAAATCCAAAACAGTTACAAATTTATGCTCACGGAGAAGTTCCTAGCTTAACCGATGAAGGTGTTGAATTGGAATTCAGGCATAATCGTATCGTGTATTTTAAACTATATCAACAACCGGAAGAACCTCCGAAACCGGATGAGGAATAATTTATTCAAAAAGAGAAAGATTATTTCAGGTTAACAGGGAAAAATGATTAATAATATGGTTTTGATAAAAAAGGCGATTATAAAAACACAAGGGCAATTCTACAATCAGTTTACCATTTTATCCCGAATTGAAGGAAAAGAATTCTTGTTTATATAAGCAAATTAAAAAAATATTTTAGGTAAAATTTGAAAATATATATATTTACAATAATTAAAATATCTTTTTCGATATTGATATTGTTAGTTTTATTGAAATCAACAAATATTGAAATTATTCAAAAGATAAATAGTGAGATTGATTATAAATATTTATTAATTGCAGCAGTTATTATTCCTATATCAATCTTTATTCGTGCTTTTCGCTGGTATTATCTTATGAATTATGGACAAGTTGATAAATTGGTTAATATAAAGATGGGAATAAATATTACATTAGTTGGTGTTGCATTGAATATTTTTATGCCGGCACAATCTGGAGATATAGCTAAAAGCTATTTTGGATTTATGTGGTCAGGAATAAAGGAGAGAATGGTATCTATTAGTCTTTATGATAAGATATTTGGTATATCGAGTATAGCTTTTTTAGGCATATTTTCAGGAATATTCTATGGTAATTATTACTTTCCATTATTTTCATTAATGGCTTTTTCTCCATTTTTTATTATTCTTATTATTAAGAGAAATGAGAAAATGCTTAAATTTGCCGATAAAGTATCAAATAAAATATTTAAGGAAAAAATAAGTTTAAAAATCGTATTAAATAATTTTAATTTTGAAAAACAACTACTAATTAGAGCATTTATAATATCCATATTAGGTTGGCTTTTTACCTATTCTATATTATGGTTGAGTTTCAAAATGATTTCAGCAAATCCTTCTTTATTATTTGTTTTTATGGTTTCTCCAATACTTACATTAGGAAGATTATCCCCCTTTACATTGAATGGAATTGGTTCTGATGAAGCTATAATTGTTTTTTTATTTAAGAGTATTGAAATAAGCACAAGCCAATCTCTTTCTGCTGCTTTAATATATCGATTGATATTAATGATTCTACCAGGATTTGCAGGATTATTGATCATTTTGTTAAAAAGAAAAAAGGCGAAAAATTATTACATAAAAAAGCTTCGATAAATTATATTTGCAAGGAATTAGAAAGATAAGGTAATAGTATGATTAAAATTATGTTTATTTGCGGCACGAGACCTGAAGCAATTAAAATGGCTCCCGTAATTAAAAAGATGATGGATCATACAGATGAATTTAAGGTTTTGTTAATAGCGACTGCGCAACATAGAGAAATGTTGGACCAAGTACTGGAAATTTTTGAACTAAAAGCTGACTATGATTTGAATATTATGACCTATAAACAAAGTTTGTCAGATATTACTATCGCAGTTTTAAGAGGATTAGAAAGAATAATAGAAAAAGAAAGTCCTGATTATATTTTTGTGCAAGGAGATACAACTACTACTTTTACAGGAGCATTGGCAGCATTTTATCATAAAATTCCAGTTGCTCATATAGAAGCTGGTTTAAGGACTTATGATAATTATCAACCTTTTCCCGAAGAAATCAATCGAACCCTTACAAGTGTGTTAGCTGATATACATTTTGCTCCAACAGAATGGGCAAAAAAAAATTTGATTAAAGAGGGAATACAAGAGGATAAAATTTTTGTCACGGGTAATACTGTAATAGATTCCTTATTTATGGTGCTAAAAAAGAGAAAAACTATTTTAAACAGAAAACTGCAAGATGTTCTAAATAAAGAAAATTCAAATATTATTTTGATAACTGCTCATAGAAGAGAAAATTTCGGAGAACCTTTAAAAAATATTTGTAATGCTGTGATAGAAATAGCAAACAAATTCAATAATGTACAAGTTGTTTATCCTGTACATAGAAATCCCAATGTTAGAAATACTGTTTTTAATCTTTTAGAAAACCATAGTAGAATCCATTTAATCGACCCCTTGGATTATGAATCTTTTGTTCATATTATGAATAGATCCTATATAATTTTGACAGACTCTGGTGGTGTGCAAGAAGAAGCCCCTTCTTTAGGTAAACCGGTACTCGTTTTAAGAAATACTACAGAAAGACCAGAAGGTGTAAAGGCAGGAACGGTTAAATTGGTTGGACTGGACAAAGACACCATTGTCAACAATGTCGCAAAGCTATTAATAAATAAAAAGTATTATAATTCTATATCCCAAATAACTAATCCGTATGGTGATGGCAAAGCATCAGATAGAATAGTTAATCATATTAAAAATGTTATTATTTAAAGGCGGACATATATGAGAGGAAGAGAGAAAAGAAAAGTAATTATTGTACTTCCTGCCTATAATGAAGAAGCAAGAATAGGAAAATTGCTGGATCGTATAGATGATACTATGCATGAATTCTCTTTATCTCCATATCAGCTTGTTATAGTTGATGATGGAAGTCAGGATTGTACAGTAAAAATTATTGAGGATAGAATCAAAGTGACGCCAATAATATTAGAAAAACACAAGCAAAATATGGGACTTGGTATAACTATTCGTGATGGTCTCCTCAGAGCTGTAGATGTTAGCTCTGATAAAGATATAATTATTACAATGGATGCTGATGATACACATACTCCGGGACTTATTTTGCGGATGGTACGCATGATTGATGAAGGTCTTGATGTAGTCATTGCTTCGCGTTATCAACATGGTTCCAGAACCATAGGAGTTTCCATTTTCAGGAAATTCCTTAGTTATGCTGCCTCCTGGCTACTTCGCATAATGCTTCCTATTAGTGGTGTGAAAGATTTTACATGCGGATATAGAGCTTACCGTGCTGGAGTTATTAAATGTGCAATAAATAGATACGGTGAAAGTTTTATTGACCAGGATGGATTCCAGTGTATGATAGATATTCTTTTAAAATTAAGAAAGATGGATGTTATCTTCGGTGAGGTACCTTTCATTTTGCGATATGACAATAAACAAGGGAAAAGTAAAATGAATGTAATGTTAACTATCAGAAACACATTGATTTTAATTCTAAAGAGAATATTAGGTAGATGATTAAGAAAAACAGTCAATTTGAAAAAGAATATTTTGATAAAGTTTATCGAAATTATGAGCTACGAAATCCTTTGAAAAAAATAAGGTTTTACCGTTCTATAGTGGAACAATCTGTTAAAACAAATAAATATCCACATATTTTAGACATTGGATGTGCTTTTGGAAAATTTCTTAATTCACTGAATCCGGAATGGCATCGATTCGGCCTTGACACAAGTGATTTCGCTATTTCTAAAGCACAAAAAACAAGTCATAGTATTACCTTTGTGAAATCTGATTTATTAGAAATTCCATTTGAGCGATCTTTCAATATTATTGCTGCATTCGATATATTAAAACATGTTGCTGATTTAGATAAAGTAGCCTTCTCAATAAAATCGAAATTAGCAGAGCAGGGGGTATTTGTTTTTGTCGTTCCCGTTTATGATGGACCCACAGGACCCTTAATTCAATTGTTGGACAAAGATACTACTCATATTCATAAGAAATCCAGATACTTTTGGCTAAAATGGACAAAAGAAAATTTTTTATTAGATAGATGGTTTGGCATTTATAGATACCTGTTTCCTTGGGGATATTATTTGTTTTATCCTACAAAATTATTAAGACATTTTTCTCCTGCTATTATTGTTATTTGCAAAAAAAAATGATTAATAATATAGTTTTAATAGGTGATGAAACATCATTATTGAAAAATATCAAAAAACAATCAAAATCTATTATGAAATTTATAGAACATAATTTCAGTAATGATAATTTTATTTATTCATTTGAAGAGGAGTCTGTTTTAAATGAAGTGAGCATAATTGCAGATTTATCTTCGAATCTCCACAAAAATCTTTGCGGATTATTTTTTCTTTTAGATTATTTTAAGAGAAACAATATCGCAATTAATAATCTATTTTTTCCCTATTTTCCTTACAGCCGCACAAATCATATTCACAAGAATCAAACTGCAAATCTATTTATGATAGTTGAGCATTTGAATCTATATAATATTAAACGAATTCATTGTTGCGATTCTCATTTTCAAAATCAGGATATTGGATTGAAGGCTGAACTTAATATTGTCGAACAAGAAAATATATTTGCTGAAGAATTCAGTAAGATAATTCATAAAAATACAATTGTAATCGGACCTGATCGAGGAAGTGAAAAAAGAGTTGAGAAAATTTGTTCACAATTCAATATCCAGGGATTTTATTTTGATAAAAAGAGAATTAATCATCAAGAAAATGTGGTTATTAAGCCAAATACTAAGTTTGAAAAAATAATAAAACAAGCTGAAGAGATTGTATTAATCGATGATGAAATCTGTTCCAGCAGCACCTTAAAAAAGATTACTGAATATGTTTCCTATGCAAATCAGGATTGTAAGATTAACATTTTTATAACGCATTCGTTCATGACCAACATTCCTAATTTCATAAGAAATGAAAGCGTTAAAATAGTATATTTAACAAATTCCATTCATTCAGCATCAGAACTGAAATCTAACAAAATTATTATAAAAGATATTTCATCAATTATAGCAGGAGAACTACATGCTTAAAGATTTAAAAAAATTGTTCGTTCATCGCATTATATAAATATATATTTGCGTTTTTCTTCAAAAATTATGCCATCACTGAATCCTTTACTTAAAAAAGTTTTACATTTAACTGGAGGCAATGTACATGCTAAAATTAAAGAATAATTATTTTAAAGATAACACAGGTATTTTATTGTTCAGCGTTTCCATTATTTGTATTTTAATCCGTTTTTTTATGCTTTCCAACCAAAGCCTGTGGTTTGATGAATGTGCGACACTGAACCTAACCGATAATCTGAATTTAATTGATAACATCACTAATCTATTAACAACAAAAGCAGGTGACCATTTTCAACCTCTTTATTATTTGATTATGTCCTATTGGCGGTTTATCTTTGGTGATAGTGAATTTGCCCTACGCTCATTTTCCGCTTTACTAGGTTCAGCGGCGGTTATCCTATTATCCTTAGTTGCATTACGCTTATTTGGCAAGAAACATGCCTTGTGGACTATGTTCCTTGCTACATTCAGTGCATTTGGAGTATTTTACAGCCAGGATGCCAGACCGTGCGCGTTACTTACTTTTATTACTGCTCTCCAAATTTACTTTTTCACTGGTGCCTTATGTGATAAACATGACAACGTTTCACGTTGGGGATTTTGGATAACGACAATGATCGGCTTGTTTGGCAGCATTTTCATTGGTATTTTTGCAATAGGGTTATCTATCTCTCATTTCATTATTTATCGTAACTGGAAAAAATGGCTTCGGTGGTGGATACCGACATCAATATTTGCGTTGCCTTCCGTTTTATTTTATTATTCTTCAGAGTTGATTACTGACCCAACATTGATTCATACAGTGCGTTATGGTTTTCCAATCATACAAAATGTATTTTTTGTACTTTATGGGATTTTAGTCGGTCAAACTTATGGTCCACCTATCAATAGTTTACATACTTATAATCGATGGACAGTAGTATTCAATTATTTACCTGAGTTATTTATTTTGTTGATAGCTGGATTCATCATTGCTGTTTTACTAGTTAAAATTAATACTAAAAAGAGTGAAAACCAACCACATAGTCAGTTTTTTTTCAGCTTGTTACTGATATCATTTGTCTTGGCTCTCTTGTTTGCATTAGCGACTAATCTAAACTGGCTGCCTCGTCACTCTTTCTATCTTTGGCCACCTCTCGCTCTATTGATACCAACAATTTGTCGCTCAAGAAATAAAAGAAACTTTTATGCTAAAGCTGTTCTTACCATCCTGATTTTCTTGAATATTTACTCTTTATATAATTATTTTTTTAATGAAAATTATCGTAAAGACGACTATCGTGCTGTTGCACAATATATCATCTCACAATCTGAACCTGATAACGCATCGGTGATAGTGGCAGGTTTTCGGAGATTACTTGTCAATTACGGAGACACCAAAACTTTGGATTGTACTGGGATAAAGGGAAAGCATCTTGCAAAAGAAATTAGTAAACTGACACAAAATTATAGAACGGTTTTAGTCATTGTAAACAATGTTTTTTTCTGGCAGACTATGGAAAAAACTACTGTAGAAAAAGCAATGAGCGAGTTATATGTCCTCGACTCAACCTTTTCTTTTCCTAATATGATAGTTTATCGTTTCAATCGCAAACTGCCAACGATCAACGATTTTTGAAGTAATAGATATTCTAAAATCGGCGTGCTCAAGAAAAAAACGGGACAAGCTTTGTTTGATATTGAAATATTTCAGTTCAGGCTGGCACTTCAGTTCACAGACTTTCTCAGACAAATGTGTTGCAATTTTGCTGATATTTATTCTTCGTGTAATTTAGAAATTGTAATTTGTGATTTTCTTTATAGTTTTGTTCATTTTAATTTGAGATTTTGAAATTATTTGTAATTTGGAAATTGTGATTTGATATTTTTTTCTTCGTGTAAATTTGCCTGCCCTGTAAGGAGGAACGACCCCAGTTAAATGGAAGAAAATTTAACGGGGTAAACTGTATCGGGGTGTAATTCGCCTGCCCTGTTGACTAACTGGGGTGGATGAATAGATTCATTTTTTTTCATATTTCTGTTTAAATTGTTATTGACTTTAAAAGCCGATTTTTTTTTTTAAAATCCCTTATCTAAAGCATCGAAAAAGGAATCTGCAAAATAGAGTGTTTTTGTCATCCTGCTTGCCAAGCCGAAGCGAGCGAAGACTGGAGAAATTCTTCTCGCTTTTCCATCGAAGGATCTCCGCTTATAATGAGATTCTTCGTTAGAGACACTTCGAAGATTTCCTCAGAAAGACAGCCTTTTTTCATTTTGCAGAACTCATAAAAGCATCGAAATAAAATGGAGGTTAGATGGCTAATACTGAATCTAACTATGGAATGTATCCGGTTGTTCCAATAAGAAATACGATAGTTGTACCAAACACAATTACACCGCTTCTTGTTGGAAGGAAAGCATCCATCCGGGCTGCAGAAAGCGCCTTGAACGGAAACAATAAAGTACTTTGCGTAACGCAAAAAGCAAATGTTGATCTTGATAAAGACCCTAAAGCAAAAGATTTGTACAGAATGGGAACATTATGTACAATAATACAGGTTCTTCGGCTTCCTGATGGAAATATGAGATTATTGGTGGAAGGGATTTATCGCGTCAGTATAAATAGATATTATAGAAATAAGGATTATTTATACGCTTATTTTGGAATTTCAAAAATAACAACAGAAAAATCCAAATTGGAAATCGAAGCTTTAGTCCGCTCATTTAAAAAAGCTTTCATGCAATACATAAATTTGAATAAAGCTATTCCGGAAGAAGCATTAATGCCTTTGAGTGAAACTGTTAAGCCCGGAGATTTTTTCTACTTTGCTTTAGCAAATATTCAATTTGATATTAAGAAGAAGCAAACGCTGTTCGAGACCAATGATCTTTATGAATCTCTAAAAGAACTTTATCGTATCGTAAATGAAGAAATCCAAATCTTAAAACTGGAAAAGAAGATCGATGGTAGCGTAAAAAGCAGGTTAAACAAACTTCAGAAAGAATACTATCTCACAGAACAATTAAAAGCAATTCATAAAGAGCTGGGAATAACCAAAGAAGATAAAGCTGATTTGATCGATTTTAAGAAAAAAATCAAAGAAACGAACCTGAGTGAAGAAGCCAAGAAGAAAGCAGAGGAAGAACTGATAAAGTTTGCCAGACTGAATAGTTTTTCTCCTGAATATTCAGTGGTTCATACTTACCTGAGCTGGATTTTAGATATGCCCTGGCAAGAACCAATAGCAAAAAGTTTTGATCTGAAAAAAGCTCAACAAATCCTCGATGA
>JAUWNO010000492.1 GCA_030612605.1 Armatimonadota bacterium | reverse complement strand
CGCGGAGTTGGCACTCTTGGTATCGCTGGCATTTCAATTGTTTTTCCAATCCAGATGTTTATCCTTGCTTTAGGTCAGATGGTTGGAATTGGTGGGGCTTCAATCATTTCTCGGAGTCTGGGTGCTAACAATTTCACAAAAGCAAATCGAACTCTTGGTAATGTATATTCAATAATTATAGTTCTCTCATTTATTATTGCATTTCTGGGTTCACGATTTATTGATTTTTTTCTAGAAGCTTTTGGGGCAACTCCAGCCATTTTACCATTTGCCAGAGATTATATGCAGATTATAATTTTAGGAGCAGTTTTTTTTGCATTCCTGGTTTCCAGCAATTCTTTGATACGTTCTGAAGGAAGGGCAAAGATCGCCATGGGAACCATGATTGTTTCTGCTGGTATGAATATCATATTAGATCCAATTTTCATATTTGGATTCAAAATGGGAATTAAGGGAGCTGCTTACGCCACAGTTATTTCGCAAGCTTTGGCAGTCTTTTACATAATCTATTATTTCAGTTCGAAAAAGAGTATTTTAAAATTCTCTTTTAAGAATTTGAGAATCGATTTCTCAATTTTGAAAGAGATTTTAGCAATTGGAGTTTCATCTTTTGTGAGACTGGTTAGTCGCAGCATCATGGTAATAATTTTAAATAATATTTTATCCATTTATGGGAGTGATGTCTCAATCGCAGTTTTCGGAGTTTTGAATCGGATTTTACGATTTGCCATAATGCCAATTTTTGGAATTGCTCAAGGATTTCAACCAATTGCCGGTTTCAATTTTGGTGCAAAATTATATCGTAAAACAAAAGAAGCAATAAAATTAGCAGTTATTGCAGCCACAGGAATTTCAATTTTAGGATTCCTTATTTTGATATTATTACCCAATTTTTTAATGAGAATTTTCACTCAAGATGAAAATCTGATTTCACAAGGAACATTTGCTTTGCGAATCATCATTATTACGCTACCCTTAATTGGCTTTCAAATCATTGGAGCCACAACTTTTCAAGCGATTGGAAAACCTTTTCCTGCCTTACTTTTATCAATGTCAAGGCAGATCTTGTTCTTAATTCCATTGCTTTTGATTCTGCCAAAATTCTGGCAATTATCAGGAATCTGGATTGCCTTTCCCATTGCGGATATCTTAGCTGCTTTTATCACTTTTGTTATGCTCAAGAAGCAGATAAGAGTATTTAATGTTATTATCCAAAGAGAAA
The DNA here is from genome assembly GCA_030612605.1 of Armatimonadota bacterium. Classification (GTDB taxonomy): domain Bacteria; phylum Cloacimonadota; class Cloacimonadia; order Cloacimonadales; family TCS61; genus JABMPU01. The sequence goes on along the minus strand of JAUWNO010000492.1, from coordinate 740 downwards.
AAATTTAACAAAAGAGTTCTGCATAATAGATTGTTTTTGTCATCCTGCTTGCCAAGCCGAAGCTGGAGAAATTCTTCTTGCTTTTCTATCGAAGGATCTCCGTTTATAATGAGATTCTTCGTTAGAAATTACTTCGAAGATGTCCTCAGAAAGACAGCCTTTTTCATTTTGCAGAATCATTTTGAAAAAAATGAGGAGGAAAAATGAGAAAGATTTTATTTTTTTTATTTTTGACTTTATTATTTATTGGAGGGTGCTCGATGGAAAAAAAATCAAATAAAGGAATCAATCCTTTTCCGAATTTTGATGCGATGTGGGATTATCAGAACCCGGATGTGACAGAAGTAAAATTTAAAGAGATTTTACCTCTTTTAAAAAATTCTGCTGAGTTCACCTATGATGCAGGATATCATGTGGAACTTCTTACACAGATTGCGCGTGCACAAGGTTTGCAGGGAAAATTTGATGAAGCACACAAAACCCTGGATGAAGCTGAAAAATTATTAACAGAAGATTTGAAAACAGCAAAAGTTCGTTATCTTTTAGAACTTGGACGGGTTTACAATTCATCCGGTGTTTCTGAAAAAGCCAGACCATTATTTTTAGAAGCATGGAAATTCGGAAATGCAAATAAACTGGATTTATATGCTATCGATGCTGCTCATATGATGGGAATTGTAGTTCCTCCCGAGCAGCAACTTGAATGGTCTTTAAAAGCTCTTGATCTTACGGAGAAAACG
>JAUWNO010000213.1 GCA_030612605.1 Armatimonadota bacterium | reverse complement strand
GATTCTGAGTGGAATATATATTTATCCACCCATTCTTAATAAGAAATTCAAATGGGATAAGAATACTTTAATAATCAAAATATTGGAAGATCTGGAACCAAATACAAATTATTTTTTTACTTTTTTCAAAAGAATTAAAGGTGAGCATAATAACAAATTGGATCAAGATTATGTCTTTATTTTTAGAAGTGGAAAGTTAAATGAATGTCGTATCTCCGGAGAAATTATTTACGAAGATAAATCCGATGAAGGACAGCTTGTAAAACTCAATCTGATGACCGCTGATTCAACCTTGATTTATTCAACTGAATTAGAAGGTTACATATATGAAATGGATAACCTTAATAATATTGAACATCAAATCGAATCTTTTATCGATAAAAATGAGAATGGTAAATATGATTATGAAAAAGAACCTTATTTTCAATTTTTCACATCTAAGAAAGAAACTTCTTCTGTAAACATAGAACTTGCTTATGCTGATACAATTAAACCGGAGATAAAATCTGTAAAAGCTCTTTGGAATAATCAGTTGGAATTAAATTTCTCTGAACCTATTAAAAGCATCTCAGAAATTAATATTGCAACTACTGATTCTTTAGAAATTCCATTAAGTGTTTTGGCACATGCCTTAAATGAGGATAAAATTACGGTTGTTACAACTAAAATGGATACGATCCAATATAAGATTTGGTTGACCGAACTTGAGGATTTTAAGCAAAATATTTTAATTGAAAGCTCAATTTTATTTGATGGAATTTCAATTCAAGATACAATTCCACCAAATGTGATTTCTTCTTTTCCCAGAAATGGAGCCACAATTAAAACTTTACTTCCTGAAATTGTAATTGAGTTTTCAGAGATTATACTGACAGAAAATCTATCAGCAAAGTTAGTTTCTGTTGAATCTCAAGAGTTAACTGAAATGAAAATTAATAAAGGTGATTCCAACATCTTTATATTTAAACCTGCAAAGGAACTTACAAATTATTCTTCCTATAATTTCATTATTTCAGCTTCTGATATGACAAATAATGAATCGGAAGAATTTAGTACTTTTTTTATTCCGATTGTTCGACAAGAATAGTTTTTTATTAAAAAAAATAAAAAAAAATAATTCGTGTCATTTTATCACATTAAGTCTTTTGAAATAAATGAAACATCATTGATATTTCTATATATGATTTACTCGCTAATTAATCGATAATCGTTTATCTTGAAAGAAGTTATGATTACTTTATTTACAGAATTAAATTGAGATAAATTTAAAAGTGAAATAGAAAATTATTTTGAAACTATGAAGAGATCGCAATCACTTTTGTGTTATAAATTTGATAAAACATAAATTTTGTTGACATTATTTTTTGAAATTGGTTTTTAGGATATGGTATTTAAAATAAAATGTGATCGTTAATATCGTTATTAAAGATTTTAAACAATAATTAAAAAAAAAGGAGAAAGAAATGAAAAAAATTATTTTATTATTTCTTGGAATTTTACTCGTCTCATCAGCTTTTGCACATGAAGTTATGATGAATTATTACATTTTAGGATTTAATCAGTGGGATGATTCTGGTATGGATGAAGATAAGGATGATGCAGGTTTTGCCTTAGATCAAGTTCGATTATGTTGGTATGCACCGGATTACGGGTTTGAAATTGGTGTTAATGACGTATTTGGTTCTCAGGGTAATGATGTTACCTTTAAAATCCTGAAGGCTATGAAGAAATTCGATTTATATGGTTATGCATATCTTACAATTGGTTACGATAATTATGCTTTTGGAAGGATTTATTCCGGCAGAGGTTCCAAAAACATTAATATCTATCAATTACCTACTATCGGTTCGGATTGGATGTTTAAACTAAACAATAATATCGGTAACTTAGGTTGGACAGTTTATCTTTCGAAATTTGTGAATGGCTCTGAAGATGATGGAATCAGGCTTACTTATAATTTAGCTGGAGCAAAACTGGGAGCTGCTTTAAGACTTGAAAATCGTCCAAATCCAGTTACAAACAAAACACATTATGAAATTGATTTTGAATATCCTATAGCTGGTATTATCAATTTGGCAGGACAAGTAACAAATACTGAAGATGATGCCAAAACTAAAGATGCAGACTTTTATGTTATAGCTCATTATTTACCGGGCTTTGAATTTCCTCGTATTGGTGGAGCTAACAATCCTGATATTGGTATCTTAGATGGTGTATTCAAACCATATATTGCATATGCAACAAAAAGAGATGCTGAAGGTGAAGCAATGGGTGAAAGTAACATTCTTGTAGGAATTAATTTCACAACTTATCAGAATGCATACTTCAAATTAGAGTATAATATGGATTCTGTTGAAGATACTGACGATTTACTTCTTATGCAGATCGGTTATACTTTCTAAAGAAAGTAAAAAAAGTTTAGCTTTTAAAACCCGCAATTTTTTGCGGGTTTTTTATTTTTCGTAATAGTTCAATCCTATAAATCAGACCTCAGTAAAATTGAGGAATTATAATTTCTGAATCGCAAATAAATGAATCAGTTAAATTATTTTATTTTTGTAATTCTTATTTTCTAACTCATCCCCTAACCCCTTCTCTTAAAAAAAGAAGGGGAACACGTCTTTCTCCCTCTCCTCGTAGGAGAGGGCTGGTGAGGTCGGAAAGTGATTATATTATTTGCGATTTAATTTTTAAAAACCATTGATTTAGTGAGGTCTGATAAATATACAAAAAAAATGAAAGAAAAAATTAATGAAAGTCGGAAAAAAATGGATTTAGAAGTCAGAATAATTACTTTAAAGATAATATTTCATCTATTACACTACAAATTTTTCGTGTTTTTTCGTTTATTTCGTGGGCAGATGAACTTTTAATATTTTTCTACTTTGAATGATAAATATCAATCCTACAAATGCAGGTAAAACTAAATTAATGAAAAAGATGGTTAAGGAAGCAGCAACAGCAATTTCAGGAGAAATATTAAATTTCGACAAAACCTGAATGGCAAATGTTTCTCGAAGTCCTAAACCTGCATAAGTTATTGGAATAATGTTTGCCACAAGTATCAAGGAAACAGCAATACAAACCGTCATAAAACCAATTGTAATAAAGCTTTTTAAGATTAAAAAGTATTGAAAGAAAGTAATAAAATTATGTAAAACTTGCATCCCGATAATTTGAGGAGTTATTTTCAAATAACGCTTGGAATAAATTCTAATTTTTTTCTTTTTAATTATTTTAAAGAATAAATATAAAATGAAAGGTGCAAATAAAATAAGGAGAAATAACATTAATTTAAGAAATAAATTAACATTTCTAAAATAAAATATCGAAGCAAAAGAAGCAAAAAAAAGATTGATCCAAATCTGAAAAAATTTTTCAATTCCAATAGAAAAAGCTGTTGCTTTCTTTAGATTATTTACAAAATAGATTTTACCAAAAGTTCCATAACCACCTGGAATCAGAAATCTTAAAGCATCGCCAATAAAATAAGATTTTAATATTTCAGCTCTTTTTGGTTTGTAATCAGGGTTGAGTTTTAACAGCGTTCCCCAATTAAAATATTGAGTATACAATTTGACACATGTTGTTAGAATTAATAAGATCATTGTTGAAAATCCAATTGAACTAAAATTATGGAGCAATACCGGAAAATTAATTTTTCTTAAAATTAAAAAAAGAATTGTTGCGGTAATAACGATTTTGATAAAAAAAAGTATTCGTTTCTTAATTATATTTTCCATTGCCATTTGCCGAATATTCCTAAAAAAGAAAAAACAATTCCATAATATGGGTAAATCAATATAAATGGAATGTATAATATGCTGAATTTCTCTTTATGTTTGAAAATAGTTGATGAAACGAATATCAGAGATGAGATGAAATATAAAACAAAACTTTCCCAATTTCCGAGTACCATAATTTTATAGGGAAAATAGATATAAAACAACAAAATTAAAATTGAAACGATTTGATAAAAGACTGATGACATTGCGAATTTTCCGTATCTTCGTTTTTGCTGGTCATAACTTTCTTTTTTCTCTGTTATCGACGGAACCTTTACATCCGGATTATAGGCGATTTTATATTTTCTTTTACTGATAATTTTCAGAAGAAGTTTGTCATCACCGGAGGTATAATGTTTTATTTTGTCATATCCGGAAACTTCTTCAAAAACCGATTTGCGAATTGCAATATTTCCACCAGCGCAACTGAATGGAATTCCCAAACCAATAGTTGAAGAATAAATGGCAGAAGAGATGATTTGAGTGAAATATCTGAATTTAGAAATTCCGATTTCCGGTGAGAACCCAACAACCATTCCTGTTTCTTCTGAAATATATTCATTGAAACTTGTTAACCAATTTGAAGGTGGAGAGCAATCAGCGTCTGTGAGAACGAGAAACTCGTGTTTAGCAATCTCAGCAGCTTTTTTCAGAGCAGCTTTCTTACCTTTATATTCTGAGTCCTTTTTGGTAAGATTTAACACGTGAAAATTTTTGTGATTCTTACAGAAATTTTTTATCATTTTCAATGAATTATCAGTTGAAGCATCGTCAACAATGATTACTTCAAATAATTTTTTGGGATATTCGATTTTATCTAAAGCAGAAAACAGGAAATGCAAATTTTGTTCTTCGTTTCTACAAGCGATTAAAATTGAGTATGAACGCATTTTTGGATTCTTAACTTTAAAAGATCGTAGAATTCCAAAACTTAAAATTAGCAGGAAAATCGAAAAAATCAGGAAAAAAATATCTATCATTTCTCTGATTTACCTA
>JAUWNO010000484.1 GCA_030612605.1 Armatimonadota bacterium | reverse complement strand
TTGATATAATTTCTTGAATATTACCCGTTAATTATCTTCTTTTTCTTTTACTTCTGCTGAAATTAGGCTTTACCTTTTTCTCTTCAGGTTTTGCTTTTACAACTAAAGGTTTGTTATCTCTTCCCATTCTCCTGAACGCTTTTATGATTTGTTCGGCTTCTGCAAAAGGTACATCAGAAAAGGAAAAATTGTCATATACTTTTATGTCTCGAATAAGGCGAGAATCAATCTTTGTTTCCTTTTTTATCATATCTGCCAGTTTCCTTTTTGTGAAATTATCTTTATTTCCTAAAGCTATGAATAGTCGTGTTGTTCCTTTCTGATCGGGTGAATAATTATCTTTATCTGTCCGACCTTTCACATCTCTGATCTTGGCATATTTTTCGGGAGAGAAATCGTCTTTGTAGGCGTGGGTGAGAAGTGCCGCAATTATCTCGTCGGGTTTGTGATCTCCCAAAAGATCGTAGGCAACTGGCAAGTTATCGTCGAAAGTTTTCTTTTCGATGATCTCACTTATCTCTTTTATTATGCGTTTACGCTTCATATTGATAAGTTGTTTTACTTTCGGTATCTTCTCTTTGCGGATTTCCGCATTTGCTGTTCTTTGAATATGCATTAATTTTCGATACTCAGATGGTGTTATGAATGTGATGGCAGTGCCGCGTTTTCCTGCTCTCCCGGTTCTACCTATGCGATGAACATAGGAATTCGGATCCTGCGGGATGGAGTAATTCAAAACGTGAGTAAGCTCTTGTATATCGATTCCGCGAGCAGCAACATCCGTTGCAGCTAAAATCCTGATCCTTTTTTTTCGGAATTGATCGAGTATTCTTTCCCGTTGATTTTGAGAAATATCTCCGTGAAGTGCTGCTGCATCGTAACCTCTATCAGATAGGGCATTTCCCAAATGTTGGGCTTTCAGTTTCGTCCTGCAAAAGATAAGAGCATAAAATTCTTTTTCGATGTCTATGATGCGGCACAAAGCTTCAAATTTATCGGATGAATTTACTTCAAAGTATATTTGATCCGTCAAGTCGACAGTAAGTCTTTTTGGAGAAACTTTAATTTCCTCGTACTCGCCCATAAATTTTTGTGCAAGTTTGACGATCCTCGGCGGCATTGTAGCGGAAAAAAGCAGCATTCTTTTGTCTTTGTTCGTTTGGGAAAGTATCTTCTCTATGTCTTCGATAAATCCCATATTCAGCATCTCATCTGCTTCATCCAGAACGAGATATGAAAGTTGATTTATTCTTAATGTTCCCCGCTTGAGGTGATCTAATATTCTGCCGGGAGTTCCTACTACAATCTCAACCCCTCTTTTCAATCTTCGCAGTTGTCCTTCGATGGGTTGTCCACCATAAACAGGTAGAATTCCAATTTCACGATTTGTTCTAAGTGACATCATTTCTTCCGCAACTTGTATTGCCAATTCACGAGTAGGAGCCAAAACCAATACTTGCGTAATACCGTTATTTTCCGTATTTTCGATTATCGGCAGTCCGAAAGCTGCGGTTTTACCTGTTCCGGTTTGTGCCTGTCCGATGATATCTTTTTCGTTTGTTAAAAGTAAAGGTATTGTTAAAGTTTGAATTGGTGAAGGCTTTTCAAATCCCTTTTTTTTGATAACTTCCAAAATTTCATCTGAAAGTCCCAGTTCATCAAAGTTATTTATTTTATCCATAATATTCCTTATTTTTTTTAGATTTATTATTTTGATTCTTTCTTAACATCTTCCACTTATTTTCTAACTCACCCTCGGTCTTCGCCAAGGCTACGCCCTGACAGGTCGGTCCCTCTCTTTAGCATAAGAGAGGGATGACTTCTTGCTTTTCTTATGTTCCTTCTCTTCGGAATAACTTCCATATTCTCATCAAAAAGAGAAGGACAGCAGGATGAGTTTAGGAGAATGATCAACTTTATACTGTATTTTTTTTATTTTATCCATAATATTCCTTATTTTTTTATCTTTTGCATTAATCCAAATTAAGCGGTGTGATTGTCAAATTAT
>JAUWNO010000082.1 GCA_030612605.1 Armatimonadota bacterium | reverse complement strand
GCTTCAGATAAAGTTGCTCCAGTACTGAGTGCCAAAGCCAGAGAAGCTACAACTGTATCTCCTGCACCTGAAACATCAAATACATCCTTGGCAACTGTGGGAATGTGAATATATTTTTTGCCTTTTTCAAAAACAAACATACCAAGTTCACCAGCAGTAAGAACGATATTGGCTCCCATATTCTGAACCAGTTTTTGTCCTGCCTTAATAAAATCTTCTTTGTTTTCAATAAAGATTCCGCTCATTTTCTGAGCTTCTTTTCGATTCGGTGTAATAAGAAAAGCCCCCTCATAAAATGGTTTATGAAGAGGCTTTGGGTCTATTATCAATAAAATATTATTTTTCTTAGCATATTGTTTAATTTGTTCAATTAGGTTCCGTGAGATCGTCCCTTTGGCATAATCTGAAATTACTATGGCAGAAATATCCTTGAGATTTCTAAGATTCTTAAATAGAAGAGAATTTTTTTCTATATCGATATAATCTGTTTTTTCATAATCGATGCGCAGAAGTTGCTGATGCTGGCCAATTACTCGGATTTTCTGGATTGTTGTTTTATTATTATCAGTAAAAATTCCGTCTGTATTAATCGCATAGGAATGAGCTGTGTCCAACAGAGTTTCTCTGGCACTATCGCTGCCTACGATTCCAAAGAGATAAGCTTTGCCGGATAGTGTTGCAATATTGGCTGCCACATTGGCAGCTCCTCCAGGTGCAAAAGTCTCTTTCTTCACATTTATTATGGGAATGGGTGCTTCAGGTGAGATACGTTCTACATCGCCAAAGATATACTTATCGAGAATCAAATCGCCAATAACAGCAATTTTTTTATTCTTAAATTGGTCTAAATACTTTCTTAATTGTTTCATAAACCTTTAGGTAGATACAGCTTCGCCCCGTGACTTACAGTATCCAGTCAATATCAACTTGTCATATATTCTAACTATGAGTAACGTGTCAATTTTTTTTGCACCCTGAAATTGCTAAACATTATGAAATTTCCCAATAAAAGCCGATAAGTTTTTATAAATAAAATAGCTTAATGAAACAAAACCATTATTAATTTATTTTTGGTTAGAAGCCATTATAAGGGAAATTGTAGTATTCTGTGTAGTAAACAAAACCTAAATATTGAATTATATCTTCTGTGATATAAGAAACAAATTGTATACCAAGTGACACAAGAAAATTTATCCCCTGTTCATAATCGCTTTATTACCAAAATTGATAACCTGATTTTTCAAAAATGTAAAATTAACTACTTTAAGTAAATATTCTTATAACATTTTTTATTGACATTATAACATAAATAAAATTTCTAAATATAAAAATCTAAAATTTAGGAGGAAATCATGAAGAATATTCTATTATTCTATTTAATGATTTTATTAGCAAGCGCACTTTTAGCTGAATTCATACCATTCAACCCTGAGCATTCCTATCCGAAAATAGTGGTTGTCTGTTTTGAAAGAACTGTTATAGGAAATCGAGAAGGGATATTGGACTTTGAGGTTACAGATGGAGTCGTGAGGACGGGTATTACCAGTTTTGATAAATTATCTCAAGAGTTCAGGTTTGTAGATCTGCAGCAAAAGCACGATTTTATCAAGGATCTGGACTGGCATAAAGACGGTATGTATCCCAGAAATATTTACCGCGTAATATTGGAAAGTAACAACAATATCGAAGAAGCGCTTTCTTCTCTCTCGCAAAATCCGCATATTTTATTTGCTGAATATGAACAGATAAGCAGACTTGATTTTATACCTGATGATCCTCAGTACAGCATGCAATGGCATCATCCTGTTATTGAAAGCCCTCAAGCCTGGGATTATTCATTAGGCAGTGAAGAGATCATCATTGGTATTGTGGATGCCGGTATAAAATGGAACCATCCTGACCTGCAGGACAATATCTGGATAAATGAACCTGAACTCAACTCTACCAGTGGCGGTAATCCCATGACCATCAACTGGACAAACGGAACAGTTTCCGGTGGTAACGGCATTGACGACGATGGCAACGGTAAAACCGATGATTGTATCGGTTGGAATTTTTACAATAATAACAACCAATCATATCAAAGTCTGGCAGCCAATGACCACGGAACACATGTTGGAGGCTGTGCCGGAGCAGTGGGAAATAATGGTGTTGGAGTTGTTGGCGCGACCATGAATGTGAAATTAATCTCATCCCGTCATGCACCCACAAATATAGCTTTTCCTTACGTTCAAAGTCCAATTAACGGTATGTATTACTGCATAGATTCCGGAGCTGATGTTGTAAATTGCAGTTTCGGAGGTTCAGGTAATAGTTCCCAATATAATATAGTGGCAGATTATGCTGTATCACATGGTTCTTTAATCATTGCCTCTGCAGGAAATAACGGTTCTAATAATGGTACTTATCCTCACTATCCTGGGGATGCCACCAATGCTGTAAATGTTGCTGCCACAGGTCAGAATGATATTATAGCTTCATTCTCCAATTATGGAGACCCGATTGATGTGAGTGCACCCGGAGTGGACATCCGCTCTACTATTATTGGAGGTAGCGGATATTATAATTATCAGGGAACATCAATGTCTTCTCCGATCGTGGCTGGAATCGCTGCTCTTATCAAATCATTGCATCCGGGTATTTCCGGCTTAGATTTAAAAGCAAGACTGGAAATGACTTGCGACAATATCGATGCTTTAAATCCCGGTTATGAACCAGGCTGGTTAGGAGCCGGAAGAGTCAATTCTTTTCAGGCTTTGATGTATGACTTGATTCCCAAGCTTGTCATTGAAGACTTTTTCTTTTTTGAAGTTTCAGGAGATGGAGACGGAGTTGCCAATCCGGGTGAAACAATCGATCTTACCATAATGTTGCAAAATGCTGTTTTTTCCGGTGGAGCCTGGGCTTATGCAAGTGGTGTTTATGCAACTATGAGTTGTTCGGCTCCCGGAGTTACAATCATCAACGATACTGGCAATTTTCCCAACATTGGCAGTAGTGGATCAGGCTGGAACGCCGCTGAACCTTTCCGGTTTGAAACGGATGAATATTTATCTGATCTGATAATTCCCTTTGTTATCACAGTTTATGCAAACCAGACCAATCCCGACTATCCTTATGAAGTCAGCTATGATTACGATTTTAATCTTTCGCTCTCGCAAGCTGGCTGGCCCTTTGAACTCGGAGGTGCAACCTCTTCTTCTGCTTTGATAATCGATATCAATAACGATGGAGAAAATGAAGTTGTTTTTGGGGATCAAACCGGTCTTCTGCATGCAGTACTATTCAATGGAACAGAAGAACTGCCCAACTTTCCAATAGATTTTGGAGCCAATATCAATGCTGCTGTTGCTGTTGCAGATATCAATGAAGATGGCTACAATGATATTATTGTAGGAACTCAGGGAAACGAGCTGGCAGCAGTCGAATATACTGGTAATATTCTTTTCACTTATGATACCGGTGGTCAGATAAAAGCAAATCCGATGATTGCAGATGTAGACGGCAACGGAACCCTGGAAATCATTGCTTTTACATTCAGTGGCAGTCAGGCAATTATCTTAAATTCAGATGGCACTAATTATGGTAATTTCCCCATTACTTTACCGGGCATGACTCTTGCTTCTCCCACGATTGCCGATCTTGATTCTGATGGTCATCTTGATATCATTACCGGAACTGTGACTGGCATGGTTTATGCTACTTCTTCTAATACTGGTACAGATGTTCCGGGCTGGCCCTATGCCGCTGGTGGAGGAGCCTGGAACGGACCGATCGTTGCCAACATTGACGAAGATGAAGATCCCGAAGTTCTGATCGCTACCTTAAACGGGAAACTGGTTGTCATAAATCACGATGCCACCTTGAATTTCGAGGTTCAAGTTGATGGTCAGATCAAATCATCAATTGTTGTTGGCAATCTTGATAACAGCGGTTCTCTGGAAATTATCTTCTCCAATACTTTAGGAGAACTTTTTGTGTTTGATAATCAGGGAAATAACTTCGGTATCTTCCCAGTCAATTTCGGAGCTTCTACTGAATCCACTCCCATTCTCGCTGATCTGGATAATGATGGAACTTTAGAAATAATTTTCGGCGATGATGACGGCTATCTTCACTCCATTGATATCGCAGGAAATGAAACCGGAAATTTCCCGCTTTTCCTGGAAAACTCTTTAAAAGTCAGCCCGGCAATCGGATTTGCAGATAATGACGATGACGTTGAAATCGCCATTGCCAATATGACCGGTTATAATCTAATAGATTTCAAAAGAGAAACTGGAGAAATCGGCTGGCAATGTTTCAAAAACAATCCTGCCAGAACCGGAAATATAAATTACACTCTGCCCTTAACAGAAGAAATTGTTCCAACTTTTGTTACATCTTTGGGAAATAATTATCCCAACCCATTCAATCCCCAAACAACCATCAATTTCAGCTTGAAAGAAAACAGTTTTGTTAAACTCGAAATCTTCAATATCAAAGGGCAATTGATCAAAACTCTCGTTTCCGATACTTATGAAGCAGGAGTACATTTTACAAATTGGACAGGAATTGATAACAGTGGTAAATCCATTAGCAGCGGAATCTATTTTTATAAGCTGGAAACCAAAGATTATTCAGCTTCCAAAAAAATGCTGCTGCTAAAATAAAATTTCACTTTCAGATAAGAAAAGCTCCACTTGGTTGGAGCTTTTCTATTATATTTTTGGATACAAACTTAGTTAACTCGCAAAAGAGAGTTTGACAAAAATATACCATCAAAAAAATGTACACAATCAAAAAAAATGAAAAAATATTGGAGGAAACATGAAACATGTATTTATGTTTTTAATTATCGTAGTTTTAGCTATTAGCTTATTTGCTGAAACTGCATCCTATGAAGAAGCTCTGCAAGTGGCAAATCTGAAACTGCAAATCCAGGAAAAGCAGGATTATTCGATTGCTGATGTTTTTGAAATGGAAGATCAAGACGGCTTAACCTTAGCCTATATTTTTCATCTGGAACCTGCCGGTTTTATTGCTGTTTCGGCAGATACGGATATTGCACCTGTAATTGGATATTCTTTCCGAAATAACTTTGTTTCTGAAGATACTCAGCAAAACATTGGTTATCAATATTTAAAAGGAGATATGCAATTAAGGCTTGATGCTATTCCCCTCACAGCAGAAGATGTAAAAGAGACAAACAGAACTTTGTGGAGAAACTATCTAACAGGAAATATCGAGCCTCCTCAAAACAGGGATGATATCTGGCCTCCGGAAGGATACAGTCCTACAGGTGGTTGGATTGAGACTCAATGGAATCAAAGTCCAACACCATATTGGAACTTCTGCCCTCTAGACCCAATGACCATGGCACGTTCCGTTGTTGGGTGTACAGCTACAGCTTTATCGCAAATATTACACTTTCACCGCTGGATCGGTGATGCAAGTTTTGATAATACAGATGATTATTATTCCACATACACAAACCCTCCTATTCATATTGATGATGATTATCTAACGCTTGATTTTCCTTCCTTTCCCCAGTTAAATCCCTACCTGGATGACCTGAAAATTGCTTATGCAAATTATGATATTCCTACCAATGATATGATTTCCGCTCTCTCTTTTGCAACTGGTGTAGCAGTGGAAATGAACTACTCTTCCAATGGTTCTGGAACGATTGGAATAAATGCTGTTTATTATGCTCTTCTAAATAAATATGATTACGATACAGCGACCTATACTGAGAATATAAATAATACCTTTTATAGTAATCTCCAGATAGATATGATGGAAGCTCAACCTGCAGAATTCGCAATTTCTGCTTCCGGTTCTTTTGGACATGCCATTATTTGTGATGGTTATAATGGTAATGACGATACCTATCATTTAAACTTTGGCTGGGGTGGTTATGAAGACGGATGGTACTCTCTTCCCACCGGCATGCCGGGCGGATACAATATCATTCACTCTTCTGTTTATAATATCGAGGGAGGAGCAGTTCCATTCAATGTTATGGGTCAGGTTGTGGCAGCAGGAGCTCCGGTCGAGGATGCTTATGTAACTATTGATGGACCTCTTTTCTTTGATTGTTATGTTGATGATCCGGATGGGTATTTTGATATTCTTTATATCTATGAAGGAGCCTACCAGGCAACAGCTATTATCGAATTAGAACAAGGTGGCTATTATTACGAAACACATGAAGTTAATCTGGATGCTTCAAATAATATTTTAATATTTATCCTGGATAGTTATGAAACAATCACAGGCTCTGTAACGGCTCCTATCAGCCCGGAGAATTGCCATATCAATCTTTATCAGGATAACCAGCTAATGACTTCCGGAGTGGTTGATGCTTCAGGCAATTATACAATGACCGGTGTTCTTCCCGGTGAATATGTAGCTACTGCCAGTTTAGATGGAAATTATTATGATGAAATTGTATTTGAAATCACTGCCCAAAACCAGGTAATTGATTTTGAACTCGAGCATTATCCTTATGATAATATTATTTGTTTTGCCAGTGAGTCTGTTGGACAATTTCAGCTTTTACAGGATATGTCTGTGGCGATTCGCGTAGCTGAAGAAGATTTGGTAAACATTGAAAATGATGTGTTTGCAAAAATAGAGTTTATCGCACCATTTAATCCGGCAGATGGGGAAATCTACGCACAGATCTGGAAAGACGATCTGCTCATCTCAGAGAAGCAGGCTTTTGATTTCACAGATGGAGATTGGGTTGAGATTGTGCTGGAAGATTTTGCACCGATAGACTTGGAAAGTGAATACTTTATTGGTTATAGAATACACTCTCTTTCCGGAGCAATACCGGCAGCTTATCATGATGCAGGTCCCAGAGTGGAAGGAAAAGGAGCTTATATAAAGATCTCCGGCTGGATTCCGCTGGCTCCAACTTTTGATTATAATTTCTGCATAAAAGCAATTGCGATTTCTCAAAATTCATCTGGTTCAAACGAAATTGAAGTTCCAACTTTTGTTACTTCGCTGGGAAATAATTATCCCAATCCTTTCAATCCGCAGACAACCATCAGTTTCAACTTACACGAAAACAACTTTGTCAAACTGGAAATCTTCAATATTCGTGGACAGTTGGTAAAAACGCTCATTTCTGATAATTATAATGCTGGAGTGCATTCAGCTATTTGGAACGGAATTGATAATAGAAATAATCCTGTTGGCAGCGGAATCTATCTTTATAAGCTGGAAACAGGAAATTATAGTTCAACCAAGAAGATGATCTTATTGAAATAATTTTCTGATAAAAACACTTATTAACCTGCCGAATTTAATAGTTCGGCAGGTTTTTTATTGACATTAAAAGTTTTCTTTAAATTTTCAAAACAAGTTGGGAAAAAAATGGAACACGGATGACACAGATTTTGCGGATTTGCACGGATAAAAAAAGCGTTTTAAGAATAAAGGATTGAAAGAAAAAAGTCAGTGAAAGTCTGTGGCAAAAAAAATGACTGAAAAAAATATAAAAGAAAGAATCGATAAATTAAGAATCCAAATTAATACAGTTGCAGAGCTTATTGGCAGAAATCCTGAAAGTATTAAACTAATTGCTGTAACGAAAACCCGCACTTCAGAAACAATCGATTCAGCTCTCAAATCCGGCATTGAATTTATCGGAGAAAATAAAGTTCAGGAAGCTGAGCAGAAACTTCCGCTTCTCAAAGAAAAATATAAAGAGTTCCATTTCATCGGTCATTTGCAATCCAATAAAATTCCCAAACTGATGAAATTAAATCCGGCAGTGATACACTCGATAGACAAATTTTCAACCGCAGAAAAACTAAACGCCTATCTATCCAAAAAAAACAAAAAACAAGATATTCTGATTCAGGTTAATACTTCGGAAGAGCAAAGCAAATTCGGTATCAAACCAAATGAAACTCTTGATTTCATAAAAAAAATCAGTTCGCTTTCAAATCTGAAAATTAAGGGTTTGATGACCATCGGCATATTTTCTGATAATGAAAAAAAAATCCGCAATTGCTTTCAAATCCTGAGAAAAATATTCGAGAAAATAAAAGCTGAAAAACTCCCCAATGTGAAGATGAGATATCTTTCCATGGGCATGACCAATGATTTTGAAATTGCCATCCAGGAAGGTGCGAACATCATCCGCATTGGAACTGCTATTTTCGGAATAAGAAATTTATAAAAGGAAAAACTATGATTCCAATCTTAATTTTTGCCGGACTGTTGATTTTATCTTATTTAATCGGCTGCCATTCAACAGCCAGACTCATTGCCAGGTA
>JAUWNO010000174.1 GCA_030612605.1 Armatimonadota bacterium | reverse complement strand
ATAATTTTAAGATCGCGACCCTCACTGAAATTTGGTACACATTCTACTATTTTCATTTTTCCTCCGAATTATAGAACGCGGATGACACGGATTTTGCGGATGATCACGGATGATTTATTTTGTAAATCCTGTATCATTTTTGTCCAAATGTATTTTTTCAATTTATAAAACTATCTTTAAAAATCTTTATTAATTTTCCCCCAAACAAGATTATTTGAATTACATTTTTATCCGTGTAAATCTGCAAAATCCGTGTGTTCTATATTATTTTCTCAACAGGCAATAACACAATCTTCCCGATCTCATTTTTCACAAAATCCACTCCAGCATTTTTCAGCTCTTCCAGCATAAATTCAACCTGGTCTTTCTCTGCAACTGCCATGATAACATTGGCATAACCCTTATCTTTACCGAAAGATTTGCGGAATCCGGCAAAAAGCGGGTTATCAAACGCCAATTTATGCCCGAGAGATTCACCGGAAAGAACAACCGTATCATCAATTCCGGCTTCTGTTAAAGCCATCAAAACATCATCTAAATACTTTTCTTTATTCAAATTTAAAATCATATACATAATAAACTCCTAACCCAGATAAACTGGAAAATACAAATCTCAAAAAACAAAATCCAAATAAATCTCAATATTCAAATGTCAAAAAAACGATTTAAAATTCTTATATTTAACATTGGTGTTAACGATTTTCTGCCAAAAAAAACACGAATATCAGAAATAAGATACTAATCGGAAACATTGGTCTCCCCGGATTTAAAGAGTGCCATTTTCGCCATGATCGGTCCGATAAGCATCACGATGAATGTTGTAGCTGTTATCACGCTTATTATCTGAATTGCCTGGCTGTGAAAGCCGTGCTCTTCCATTGCTTTTGAAGCAGCCAATGCCAGACCAACAGCCACGCCTGCCTGAGACATCAAAGCCCATCCCAGAAACTTTCTAATTTTCACAGGTGCTTTGGCAAGGTATGAACCCATAAAAACTCCGCTCCATTTTCCAAAAGAACGGGCAACAATATAAATGCCAATCAATAAGGCATATTTTGAAATAAGAGATATATTCAACCTGGTTCCAATGAGCACGAAGAACCAGACATACATTGGTGGAGTCCAATCTCCGAGTGTGTTAAATATCTTTCGGGAAATGAGACTGCTTCTGTTTACCAGCACAATTCCCATTGTCATATTCAAGAGAATTGGGGAAAGGTGAAAATATTCTGAAATACCACAATTGATAAAAATAATTCCAAGAGATAGAAGCAATAAATTAACTCTCTCGTGAATGATACGGGCAAGCGGAACAAACAGGAATCCAGATATTATACCAGCTCCAACTGAGAAGAGCACTTCCAGTCCTGCATTTCCCAGAGAGTGAATAATAGAAACATCATTCCCTGCTGTTTTTCCTGTCATCAAAATGATCGAAATAGGTAACACAATCGTAAAAAGCAGCAATGCCAGTATATCATCCAATCCCATCACAGCATAAAGCGTGGTTGTGAACTTGCCTTTTGCCTTGTATTGTTTTATCACTTCCACGGTTCCTGCTGGTGCAGTCGCAGAAGCGAGAGAACCAAATATCAAACCCATGGGAATACTTTTGAGAATTAATGCACTGGCAATTCCAACTAATAAAAAAGCTCCCAATGCTTCAAAAATGACAATTAAAGTTATTGATTTCCCCAACTTTTTTATTTCTGCGAATTTTAATTCTCCACCAATGCCAAATCCTATCAACGAAAGAACAACCAAATTTACAACATCTAAAGATGCCACCTGCTTTGAAGAAATAAGCCCCAGAACGTCCGGTCCCAATAATGCTCCAGCAATAATATATCCAACGATAAGAGGAGTTTTCAGGACTGTGGCTCCCCTGGAAAATAAAAGTGCCAGAATTATCGATGAACCCAGGAAAAACATCTGGAGATATTGGGGAAACATAAACTACCTTTGTGTTTTTATAAGATGGTAAATTTCTTTCGGGTCTTCTGCAGCAAGAATCTTGTTTACAAAAGTTTTATTTTTCAAACGCAAAACCAGTCGGGCAAGAAGCCTGATATAATCTTTGTCCTGTGTATCTGAAGCACCAATCATAAAAATGAGTTTTACAGGTTTATCATCGATGGATTCATATTCCAGCCCATCTTTTTTCCTGCCGAGTGCCATCACAAAATCAGCAATTGTTTTGTGGCGAGCATGCGGAATTGCAATCTCATAACCTATGCCGGTACTCATTAGTTTTTCACGATTAAAAATTTCTTTTTTGAAAATCGGGCAATCAGTGATTTTCGGATTCCTACAAATGACTTGCAACAACTCGCTAAGAGCATCCTGCTTGTTGTCAGACTTGATATCAATAATAAAATCTTCATTAATCAATTCGGAAATTTTGAGAACCATATTCATAATATTCTCCTTACTAAATTTCACGATTACTGAGTTTTAAGGAGCATTTATTAGTCAATGTTTTTTTCGTTATTCAGCCTTCAAGTATCTAACTGGCTGAATGCGTATATTGTTAGGAAATTTCTTGACATTAAATCTGAACTGTAAATCTTACAGCTTGTGGGTGATTAGCTCAGTTGGTTAGAGTGCTACGTTGACATCGTAGAGGTCACAGGTTCGAATCCCGTATCACCCACCATTTTTTTTCTGACACAAAATTCCTTTACTAAACATATTCTTTTTTAGATTTTGTTTAAGATGGATTTCTGGAGGGATAATGAAAATTATTATCATTGGTGCCGGCAACTGGGGAACGACTCTGGCAATTCTCTTCTCCAAAAAGCATAAAGTTTATTTATGGACTATTGATCAGGACGAAGCTGACAGAATTAATTCAAATCACGCAAATCCTCTTTTTAACAACACTAAACTTTCCAATAATATTATTGTGGAAAAAAAATTCAGTAGAAAAATCAATAAAGATGATATTGTGATAATTGCCATCCCATCCCGAAAAATTGAGAGTTTAACCGATGAATTCCTGAAAAATAATGAAACCGAATTTATCGCTGTAAATGCTTCTAAAGGTGTAGAGCATTCCACTCTCAAAACTGTGAGTGAAACTGTGCTCTCAAAATTAGAAAACGTTAGATTTGCAACCCTTTCCGGTCCTACAATTGCTCGGGAGATAACTGAAAACTTGCCGGCAAAAGCTGTATTAGCTTCTGAAGATGTTATCTTGCTTTTTTATCTCCAAAAAGTATTGGAAAATGACATCTTAAAATTTGAATTCAGCAGAGATGTGAAAGGCATCGAACTGGCAGCATCTTTAAAAGGACTGTTTGCCATCGCTGTGGGAATGTGTGATGGACTTGGTTTTAAAACAAATATCTTCGGTTTGATTATGACTTATGGCTTGCGAGAGTATGAAATCGTGATGAAATTTTTAGGCGTCCCAATCTCAACCGTTTACGGAATTGCTGGCATGGGAGACTTGATTACAACTTGTATTTCGGAAAGCAGCAGAAACCGAAAATTCGGAAAATTCCTTGCACAGGGTTTAACGCGGGATGAAGCTTTGGAAAAAGTAGGAATGGAAGTGGAAGGTGTATCAATGGCAAAAACCATTCAGAAATTAGCTAAATTTAATTTATCGATCCCTCTTATTTCCTGCATCACAAAAATTATTTTTGAAGATATAAAAGATATAAAATCTGAACTGATAACCACCATTAATAATATCTCAAATTAGAAATTTATTGTCAAAAAAAATGTTAGAAAAAAATTAGCCTCTTAAGTTTATAAGAAAGGAGTGAAAAATGAACGAAAAACAAGCTGATATCAACGTTAATTTCGACAGTCTTCTCAAACAGGGTTTTGCTGTGATCGATGTGCGATACAGAGATTATGCTATCACCAAAGAAACATTCAAGTACGTTATCATTAATGTGGAGAGAGAGAGAGATGATTTTTATCAAAATATGTTAAAATCATATCTCGGAAAAAATATCGAAGGAAATAAAATCTTTGATTTGTGGACAAATATTTTGAAACATAAACTTCAAATGAGTGAAAAACTTGGTAGAGACATTTCCATAAAAGTGGCAGCCTTAGATTTTGTAGAAACGGTAGAATAAATATGGATCGGCATACCGTTTTGCTGATTAAGCCGGATTCTACAAAAAAAAACCATACAGGAGCAATCCTAAAAATTGTTGAAGAACACGGCTTTATCATCAAAGAATTAAAAATGTTCCAAATGGACGAAGAAATTAGCAGTAAATTCTATGCCATTCATAAAGGAAAAGATTTCTATGAAAAACTTCTGAAATTTATACAATCAGGGAAAACTGTGGCAGCAATTTTGCAACGGAACGATGCCATCCAGGAACTTAGAAAACTGGTTGGTAAGACAGATTATCATAACACCAAACCTCAAACAATTCGCCGCATTTATGGAGAATCTATTACCAAAAACGCTGTACACGCTTCAGATTCCGTGGAACATGCAAAAACGGAAATCAAAATTATTTTTCCTGATTTTTCTTATTAATCAACAAGATGAAAATTTTAGTCATAAATTGCGGAAGTTCCTCCATAAAATTTCAATTCATAATTACAAAAAAAAAAAAAGTCCTTGCTCAAGGCATCATTGAAAACATAGGTGAAGAAACATCTTTATTAACTTTCAAATCGGAAAAAATCAATAAAAAACAAGCTGAAATAACAGTAAAAAATCATGCTCTGGGAATCTGGCTCATATTAGATAACTTAATGAATCGGGAAAACGGCGTTATTAAATCTGAACAGGATATTGATGCAATTGGACACAGACTTGTTCACGGTGGAGAAGAATTTTCCGGTTCTGTAATAATTGATGATAATGTGCTGGCTTCCATGAGAAAATTCATCAAAATGGCACCTTTGCACAATCCTCACAATATCAGAGGTGTGGAAGCATGTAGGAAAAATCTGCCGGAAGTTCCGCAATGCGGTGTTTTTGATACAGCCTTTCATCAAACAATGCCGGAAAAAGCCTTTTTGTATGCACTTCCCTTGAAATTTTATACAAAGCATAAAATCAGGAGATATGGTTTTCATGGGACTTCACACAAATATGTAAGCCAACTTGCTGCTGATTATCTGAAAAAAGATATTAAAAAACTAAAAATAATTACCTGTCATCTTGGAAATGGTGCTTCCATCACTGCTGTTGAACGCGGAAAATCTATTGATACTTCAATGGGATTCACTCCTTTAGAAGGTTTGGTAATGGGCACAAGATGCGGTGATATTGATCCGGCAATTCCTACTTTTATTCTGAAAGAAATGAACCTGAGTGCAGACATGGTAAATGCTATTTTGAATAGGAAAAGCGGTATGCTCGGTCTATCCAATATCAGCAATGATATGAGAAAA
>JAUWNO010000405.1 GCA_030612605.1 Armatimonadota bacterium | reverse complement strand
CAAATTTCAACCCCGTGTATTTCCAATTTTCCGGCAGGTCATGTTTCAAATAATTATACATCGTATAATTCCAATGATTGTTGAAATCGTTTTCTCCCCGAATAATATGATCATGAAATGATTTTTGCCATTTGAATTTGGGATGATGGAGTTCATTTCCGAATTTCGCAATGTATTTTTGTCGATATTGATATGTGATTTTGTCGAATTCCCGAAGGCGACGTTGGCCAACGTCGCCTTCGGAATGAATCATTATATCCAAATCGATTTTATTATATCCCAAAATGATATTTATATTCCTCGATGTGTGCCGTTTAATAAAATGCATGATCTGTGAATAATTTGTTTTATCCGGTTTGATCAAAAGATGAAAATGATCATAAATCAAACAAAACGCATGAAGTTCAAATTTCTTTATCTCTTTTGCCAATTTCAATTCCTCGATCCAGAATTCACAAAGAATCTCCTCTTTGAAAAATTCATTCATATCCTGCACATTACAGGTGATAAAATAAATATAATCACCGTAAATACGCTTTTGACTGTTGCGGTGCATATTTTCTCCTCAATCCGAAGATGACATTGACAAATTTCGCTTCCAATTTGATGGTCGGTTTCGGTTTCTTCCTCAATTCGAAGGGCGACGATGGTTATCGTCGCTCACATCAATGCTCGGTTGTTTTGGGTGACAATTGCCATTGTTGCCTTCGATAATGTTATTCAATAAACGATATTTTTTTTATATAATTTGAAAAATTCATAATAATTCAAAACTTTATAATTTTTTCTCACTTGGTTTTTACCAGTATAAATAACCTGTCCGATAGAATCTTCATTATGAAATTTTGCAAAGTATTTAAGATTTTTCACAAAAGTTTCATTGTATGTTTGGGCTGATTTTATTTCAATAGGAAGAATATTTAGACCTTCATCGATAATCAGATCAACTTCTAATCCATTCTTGTTTTTAAAAAAGTAAAAGTCATTTTTCAAATTGCGATGAGCATTCATTTTCATCATTTCTGCAATTACAAAATTCTCAAAAAGAGAACCTCTGTTTGGCAAAGCATCGATATGCTCAAATCGTTTTGCTCCATTCAAATACGCACACAATCCAACATCACAAAAATATATCTTAGGAGTTTTGATCAACCGTTTTTTTATATTCTTATGATACGGAAATAATTGAAAAATAATGTAACTTTGTTCAAGGATCGATATCCAATTTTTAATGGTTGGAACGGAAACTCCGCAATCATTTGAGATGCTCGTATAATTGAGTAATTGTCCGGTTCTACTTGCACATAATTTCAGGAAAGTCCTAAATATTTTTAGATCACGAATTTCGCTGAATTGCCTGACATCACGCTCGATATATGTTTCCATATAAGCAGATAGATTGTCTGTCGGGTCTAATTTATCTTTAAAAATCCGAGGATAAAATCCTGTATAGATCACTTTGTTAAGCCATTCTCTCGACGGCATTTTATTAGGATAAATTTCCAAATAAGAGAATGGGAAAAGTTTCAATAACGCTGTTCTGCCTGCTAAAGATTGAGAAATATTCTTTGTTAATTCAAACTGCGAACTACCGGTTAATATAAATTCACCCTTTTGTTGATTCTTATCCGCAATTCCCTGAATATATGATAATAGTTCAGGAACTCGTTGAATTTCATCGATGATCACACCACCGGAATATTCGGAAAGAAATTCGCGCGGGTCGTTTTCGGCATATTCTCTGAAATCGATGTCTTCTAAAGAGACATATTTCTTGTTGGGAAATACATATCGGCAAAGAGTTGTTTTGCCTGATTGTCTGGGTCCGGTAATTGTAACAACCGGATATTGTTGGGCAAATTTCTTTAATAATATTTCAGAATCTCTTTTAATATACATTCGATCATCCTTTTCTATTTTGGACATATTTAAGGTTCAACATTATATTTGTCCAACAATATGCTTTGATTGATAACTTTTTATAATACATAGTTTTCATAATTGCCATCTGTGCGAATCCAGCCGGTTTGCTCGTCATAGAACAAGATATCCATTTGATGATTCTGGATTAACAAAGCCAATATCATGTTTGTAATATTCTGGCTCAAGAATCCATAAACCGCAAAAATATTCAGAAACTTCTTCTGGAGAAAAATTTTTCTTTGCAATAACCGATAAAGAAACTCCAGCTATTCTGCCCGAAATTCTTTTCCACTTTTCCTTTCTTTCCCAAATATCTTCAATCTCATTTATTTCTGATATTTTATTTCTTAATTCCTCATCTTTATGAAGTAAAACAAATTCATACTTATCAACTTCTTTTCCACGAAGAACTGTTTTAATGCTCTCATATTCCATCCAATATGAAAAATTATGAATGTATGATTTCCCTAAATCAACTCCATCTTTTCCCATAAGCAAATCAAAATATTCTTCGGTAATTAATAAAATATCTTTTTCAGCTATTTTATTATATTTATTTAAAACCTGTCTTGATTTCTGGAGATGAATTGTATCGTAAATCATTTCAGAATACAAACGTCCTCTATCGGTTTTTAATTGA
>JAUWNO010000146.1 GCA_030612605.1 Armatimonadota bacterium | reverse complement strand
TTGTTCCAGATCTCGAACGTGAACGTGCGGATCAATAACTCCGGGAATTACAAGATTGCATTCAATGTCTATTGTTTGGTCGAAGCTGTCAACCATTGCGAAAGTCTGCGACCATTCGCAAGGTTTTATATCGATTATTTTATCATCTTCAATGATGATGTTCGATAATCCTTGAAGCAATTTACAGTTTTTTAATAACGTTTTCATACTTTTCTTGAAACCACGAATTTGCACGAATTATAACAAATTAATAACACACACCTCCCGGCTAAAGCCGTACTCCTCTCAAGAGGAGAATTCTTTTCGTGCTCTCCATTAGTTTTGTTCGTTGCCAAAATATTCAATATTAAATCTTCAATCTTCAATACAAAATCCTTTTCCCAGTAGCATCCCGATGGTATTTACCAAATTCCGTAATCTGTTCAACTATCTTTTTGGAAAGAACCGGACCTTCCACACAAAGCCTGATTCCCAATGGATCCATCGTACAATTTCCACAGATACCAATCGCACATTTCATATAACGTTCAAAAATGAATTCATATTCGATATCTCCAATTACTCCCTGTAGCGATTTCATCATCATTTCCGGACCGGCAGCATAAACAAAATCGAATTTTTTCTTTTTCTCATCATTCTCTCGTTTCCAAGCCCCAGCTTGGAAATGATCATTGTTCCCAAGCTGGGGCTTGGGAACAAGTTGATTAGACAGAATTTTTCTGGCAACATCAACCGAAGATACTTTTTCTCCATAAGTTCCGTCATCTGTTGTAATGATTAATTTTATCCCTAATTCTCGAAACTTATCACAAAAAACAAGGTCATTTTTGGTTCTGGCTCCATTGATAACAGAAATATCCGCACCTGCTTCCGAAAGATATTTTGCTAATAAATACAGTGGTATAGAGCCATAACCTCCACCGACCAGCAAAACCTTTCCATCAGATATAAAAAAAGAGGAACCGAAAGCTCCTCTTATAGACATAAAATCACCTTCTCTTTTTTGGAAAAGACGGGAAGTGAATTCACCGATCTTTTTGACCGTGATGGAAAATTCATCTTCAGAACAATCCGAAATTGACAAGGGTTTTTCCCCACCTTCAAAATCAGTAATCATTATGAACTGACCAGGTTTTGCATTGAGTTTATGTTTAAAAGTAAAAGTTTTTATATCATGTGTTTCGTCTTCGATTTTTGCTATTTTCAGAGTAATTCTTTTATTCATTTCAATTTCTCCAGTTTAGGAACACCTTCCAAATTAGAATATTCATTCTTATCCATAAACTCAATTATCTCATTATTGATCTTATTAAAAACTTCAATTCCTCTATAATAAACCGCTGTTCCTACTCCGACCATAGAAGCTCCAGCCATCATCATCTCGATTGCATCTTCCCCGCTTTTTACTCCACCCATTCCTATTATTGGAATTCTTACTTCGGAATATGTTTGATAGATCAGCTTCAAAGCAATCGGTTTGATGCAAGGACCGGATAATCCCCCGAATTTATTGAACAATACTGATTTAACCATTTTTGTATCTATCAGCATTCCCGGACCGACAGTATTTATCATACAAATCGCATCTGCACCAGCAGATTCAGCAG
Source organism: Armatimonadota bacterium (assembly GCA_030612605.1). Taxonomy (GTDB): domain Bacteria; phylum Cloacimonadota; class Cloacimonadia; order Cloacimonadales; family TCS61; genus JABMPU01. The sequence continues at coordinate 4,448 of JAUWNO010000146.1, read as the reverse complement.
CTTTAGCGATGGAAACAATATCGTAAACATTTGGTGAAAGTTTGGCTATCACAGGAAATTCAGATATTTTCTTAACTGCTTTAATTATCTTGTGAACTTCATCTTTGGAAGCTGCGAGTGGAATTCCGAATTCATCAAAAACATTGGGACAAGAAAGATTCAATTCCAGGAAATCACCTTTTGAAGTATTTACATATTCGGTCAGTTTAAGAAAATCATTCACATTTGTAGCAAAAACGCTCACAATAACAGGCGTATCGGAGCGTTCTTTAAATTCATTTGTTTCGGCAAGTCCATCAACAATGCCGGGATTACATAATCCCATTGCATTTAAAAATCCACCTTCAAATTCTGCAACGACAGGACCTTTATGACCTGTTCGTGGTTGAAGAGTAAAGGATTTGCTTGTAACAATTCCAGCACCATTTTTTGCAGATATATCCAAACCGGAAAACGACATATCCATAATACCTGCTGGCAATACAAGCGGTGATTTTATTTCTGCATTTAAAAATTTAGTTCTCAATTTCTTATTCATATATCTGTTTCCGGTTTAGATTAAAATCGAGATTTTCCAAAAGAATTAAAAAAATTTAACCTCTGATTTGCTATGCTAAAAAAAAGTAATCGCTAAATTGGTCAAATTATTTAAGTTAAATTACATAAAAAAAATTATTGAAATAACCAGATAATTTCATAATAACTTATTTCTATTATAGTTATCGATTTTCCTGAATAAAATATATCGAAATATTGGAAAATATTTGACGGAAATTTTATGGATTTTTTCCTCGTAAAAGAATTTTTGTGCATTTTAGGAAATAGATAGAAATATACGAGGAAAAAAATGAGTGAATTCCAGTTTTATGAATTCAGAACAATAGATAATCCATTATCGGAAAAAGATAGAAAAGAAATCGGTCGTTGGTCGAGCAGGACAACTCCAACTTCAAATCGAGCAGTATTTACATACCATTATAGCGATTTTCCAAAAGATGAAATAAAAGTCATTGAAAAATATTTTGATGCCATGTTTTATTTCGCCAATTGGGGTTCAAAACGTTTGCTCTTTAAATTCCCCAAAGAACTTGTCGAAATTGAACAAATCAAGCAATACTGTTTTGAATATGACGATGAATTAATTATTAATGAAACTGAAAATTATGTAATAATAGATTTCTTCTTTTCGGAAGAAGAAAATAGTGGATGGTTTGATGTAGAGGGATGTTTAACCTCTTTGATCTCTTTAAGAAATGACATTTTAAAAGGAGATTTTCGTTGTTTATATTTAGCTTGGTTATATGCGATGACTTCCTATAAAGAATGGGATGATTTTGATGATGAAATCATTGAACCTTATATTCCTCCAGGTCTTCAAGACCTTAATGCTGCTCTGAAAAGCTTTATTGAACTTCTTGAAATCGATGAGGATATTTTGTATGTAGCTTTTGAGCAAAGTAAAGCAAAAATTTCAAAACAAGATACAAAGTTTGAAACTTTTATCGAAAAATTGCCTGAAAAAGAAAAAAATAATTTTCTAAAAAGAATGCTCAAAAGAGAAAGACTATTGGATATAAAGTTAGCTAATAGATTGAAAGAGCTTTTTGATGATTTGGAAATTGAACAAAATGAATTGCAAAGAAGAACAATTGGTGATATTTTTCGAAAAGCTGATTTAATAAGGCAAAAAAAGAAATTAGAAAAAAAAAGAAAGCGACAAGCAGTACATTTAAAGAAAATGCAAAAATTTGAACTGCAAGAGGATACTTTGTGGAAAACTGTTTATCAGAATATATCTGAAAAAAAACCAAAATCTTATGATGAAGCAATCAAAGTATTAAAAAATTTGAATGAACTCGCACAATATAAAAATAATCTTATGGAATTTTGTCATAAAGTCGAACAGATTCGAAATGAAAATAAAAGACTAACTTCTTTACAAAATAAGCTTACAAAATCCGGTCTAATCAAAAAAAAGTGATTTAGATAAAAATTATCGTTTAATAAAAAAATGCTCAAAATCTATCTTACAGGAATCAGTTGCGTCGGAAAAACAACTATTGGGAAATTATTAGCAAAATATATTGATTTCAGTTTTTATAATTTTGATGCTGAAATTGAGACATATTTTCAAAAACCGATAGAATACATTCAAAATGAGTGCGGTTTTATGCATACTTATCGGCACAAAACTTCCATTGTCCTGAAAAATATTCTCTTAAAAAAAGAAAATTTAGTAGTAGCTTCAACTCCTTCGGGATTTCGAGATTGTTATTTAAGTGTTTATAAAAAAGCAAAGAAATCGGAAAATATAATATCGATCAATTCATATGATAAACCGGAGAATATCCTCAAAAGAATTACTTTTTATGATAAAGAATCTCGGCTTCTAAATAAGATATTAACCGAAAAAGAAAAGAAATATTATCTGAAAGAAATCAAGAAAGATATTACTTATTTTAATAAATCCCTATTTCGCGCAGATTATCAGTTCGATTTGGAAAACCTGAAGTTAGACGAAATTGCTGAAAAATTGGCGGAATTTCTAATAGAAAAAAATAAGCTTTTCAGGGGTTTTATAAAGGATAAAATTTAGTTTTAAAACCATACACAGGAGATTATTAATATGAAAAAGAATTCAGAAAATAAAAACGAAAAAGAAACGAGAATTTTGGAAATCAAAGAAATGATCCGTAATTTCTGCGATGAATACCTGAATGATGAGATAAAAAGTTATGCTCTTAAATTAGCTGAAAATATTGGTAGAAAACGAAAGATAGATATTTTAAGAGGGAAAAAAGAGATTTGGGCAGCAGCGATTATTTATGTTATTGCTCGAATAAATTTTTTATTCGATAGAGCAAATGAAAATTATATTACATACGACACAATTTGTGATTATTTTAATACGGTCAAATCTACTACCGGAAATAAAGCGTCTCAAATCCAGGATATTTGTAAAATCGAAATCGGAACAGAAGGATATTGCAGGCAGGAAATTATAGATACTCTTACTTTTGTGCAAACTCCCGAAGGTTTTATTGTTCCCAAAAAATGGTTTGAAAATCGGGAAATAAAAATTGAAACAACAACTGACGAAGAAGAAGAAGAAATCAGGCAATTTGAAGAAAAGCAAAAACAAATAGAACTACAAAAAGTTAAAGAAAGAAAAGAAAGAAGAGCAGAAATCAACAGAGAAATTGCCAGGAAAAAAAAAGAAAAAGAAGATAAATCTCAATTGAGTTTGTTTGATGATTTTTAATAATTAAAACTTGATAATGAGTATATTAAATTTCCAACATATTGATTTTCTTCTTCCTCCCGAAAGCTTTCGGGACAGTTCGGAAGGCGCTATATCCAGAAGCTTCTGCTTCTCTTTAGTTTCTGACGAAGTGCGAGTCGAGCATCCGCGATATTTTCCAAATATCATTCTATTAAGATGAAACTTATTTTGGAAGCTTTTTCGAGTCGTAAGGAGCAAAGCGACGACGACTCGAGGTAAATGACGCTTCGACTCGACGTACCTTTCGAGTCGAAACTTAGCTGAATGAAGTTTCATAGGAGAACAACCAGTCTGAAATAGTCACAATCCTCGACTCACATTCCCTTCGGTCATTGCGAGTCAAGTCTTACTCAGAAAGTTTTTTTATGATATCTCTGCTTTCAAAAAATTAATAAATTCAATCGAAGCAGGATTAACTTCTTGTAATATTGCCAAGTAATAACTGATCATATCTCCCAGATAAATCAGAGAAAAAATTTCTTCGATTAAGCTTTCACCTTCAACGAAAAATTCAAGATATTCAATATTATTTTTTTTGAGGATTTTCTTAAAAGCATTTATGCGTTTCTGGTAGTTTTTATCATCATCCAGTTTTTTCAGAATGATCGGAATAAAAACATTCTCAAAACCTTTCACTTCCCATCCTTCGATTTCATTATGATTCATTTCAGGGAAAGTATTAAAAAATGCCGGATACTTCGAATTTTCATTGAATTGACATTTCCAGCGGTATGCAATAGGAGCAAGCTGCGGATTGGAAGAATAAATTATCGGGATTCTATCTTTAATTTTTTCTGCTGAACTTTTTGCGAGATTTTCTCTAAGAGGAGTTCTATGAGTAATTGCACCTGCTTTTTCCATCAAATTTGAAATAATAAGATTTACTTTTTTCTTATGTTCAGGAATTATTTCAAATATTTCCAAAACTTTCATCAAAGAAAAGAAAAGATAACCGATTGCAGAGCGAGGTGGCAAGCCAGGATGCAATTCTACCCAGCAATAATTTTCATCAATAATCTCTTTTACTTTTCCACCCGAAGTTATTGCTCCAATGAACTTTGTCTTTGCAATTGCCTGTTTTAAGCAACTCACTGTTTCTTCCGTATTACCGGAATAACTACAAATAATAATCAAAGTGTTTTCATCTAAAAAAGGAATTTGATAG
>JAUWNO010000551.1 GCA_030612605.1 Armatimonadota bacterium | reverse complement strand
CAAATTTGGATATTTATAGGGGGCAGGGATTGTGGTTTTATAAAACTTCTGGTGTGCTTGCAGGCAATACCCTAAACGAATAAAAAGTCTTAAAAACCGATCTCTGCCTATCCAGTCAGGTTGCAATTGATAGTAAATCTTGGCGCTAGTTTAGAATAACTGTGTTTATTTTATTATCTTTACAAAAAAAGTATAATGGAATTATCAGCAGTTAAGAAATATTTTGTGAACTTGAAACCAGAAGCACAGGAAAGTTTATTATCAGAACTTCAAGATCTAAAGGACACTTCAGACTATGGATTATTGGAAAGACACGTAAAACAATTAGACAATAGGCAAGGCACCTGTCCACATTGCGGAAGTCTACACTATAAGAAGAATGGAAAAGATAAAAAAGTTCAGAAGTATAAATGTACAAGTTGTAATAGAAGTTTTACAGCCTATACAGGAACCTGGTTAGCACATATTCATAAAAAGCATTTATTGATACCATACTTGAAATTAATGAAGCAGGGTAAGAGCTTAGATAAAATAAAAGAAGAATTAAAAATAAATAAAAAGACTGCTTTCGACTGGAGGCACAAAATAAATGCCTCGATTGCAGAGCTTGAGAATAACTCCTTTAGCGGCATTACGGAAAGCGATGAGACTTTCTTTTCACACTCAGAAAAAGGTTCTAATAAATTAGAAAGGAAAGCAAGAAAAAGAGGAAAGTCTGTCAAAAAGAGAGGAATTACAGATAAACAAGTGGCAGTAATTGTTTCTGCTGATCGAAAACACACAATGGACTTTAAGGTTGCTTGTTTAGGTAGAATTACAAAGGATGATATAACCTTGGCAATAGGAAAAAAAGTCGAAGAAAGAACTGTTTTGTGCACAGACGGTCATGTTAGTTATAAAGGATTTGCTTTAGATAATTCAATTGAACACCATGTATTAAGAGCAGATTTGAAACAGTATGTAAAACAAAAGAAGTACCATATTCAGCATGTAAATTCAATGCATAGCCGCATGAAAAATTGGATAGACAAACAATTGCTTGGAGTTGCATCAAAATATTTGCAGAATTATATGAATTGGTTTTACATAAAAGAAAAATTTGCAGAACCTGAATTCATTGAAAGGATTATTGAATTAAGTGTTGGTAATACCAAGGCAATAAAAGATTACAGGGATATTGAAAGAAGGTATGCCGTTTTGATGAATTTAGCATAGATATTTTAAACTAGCGCCGTTAAATGTTATATGTTAAAAGTTTGACCATTGAGCTCTTTGCTCTTCGCTTTTATCTTTTAAACATTAATCTCAAAGCTAAATCCGTTTTCTGTCAGTCTCTTATATTTATCCCGTTCAAATTGATATAAATAGGCACCTTTTTTGGAACTTTTTTTCTCCTTCTCATCCAGTTTTTGCAGTACCTGTAATCCTATAATCTTTTTCCTGAAATTCCTCTTATCAAATTCCTTTTGGAAAATTGCCTCATATAATCTTTGCAGTTGAGGAATAGTGAATTTTTCCGGTAATAATTCAAAACCTAAGGGCTGACTTTGTGCCTTCCGTTTCAATCTTCTCAAAGCTTTATCAACCATTACATTATGATCAAAGATCAACTCCGGAAAATCATTTATTG
>JAUWNO010000558.1 GCA_030612605.1 Armatimonadota bacterium | reverse complement strand
CGGAGAGCACGGAGATAATAATTTATAATATCAAAGGACAAAAGGTAAAAACTTTGGAGTGTGACGAGTCTCTCGTCACAAAAGCTGACGGAGTCAGCTACTCCATATCCTGGAACGGAACAAATGAGAATAATAAGCTTGTCAGTACAGGAATTTATTTCTATAGATTGAAGGTGAATAATAAAACAATAGCAACTAAAAAGTGTTTGCTTTTGAAATGATAAACTTTACAAGGATTCAAAACCTTATAAGGTTTAGCAATTGGAGGTTATTATGAAAAACATTATTTGTATTATTTTCTTCATTTTATGTTGGGCTTTTCTTTTTTCTCAAGTTAATTTTGAATTGGATTTCAGCTTTGAAAAGATAGACTCTAATGATCAACTAAAAAATTTACAGCTATTTGATTATAATGATGATGGGGAAGATGAAGTTATCGCTTTTTTCTCTTACGATTATAATAATTTTTGTAGATTGGTTTGCTATAATCAATCAGGAGATACTTTATTAACACATTTAGTACAAATGGACAGCCAAGAGGATTTTTTAAATGGGTGCATGTTTCAAAACCAAAATGAAGAAAAATTTATAGTTATAACTTCCTGGCTTGATGAAGATTGGGAATTTAGTGTTTCAATCTATTCTTTTGACTCTTTTGCATTGATTGACTCAATAAGTTTCGATACTTTATCTTATTATATTGCAATGGTTTATTTCATTCATGTTGAGCAATATGAAGAAGATATTTTAATATATATTGGAGCCTTTGGAGGGCTGCCTGGAAGTTCTTCGGCTGTATTATATAAAGTTCTTTTTTCAAATGAGATACTTACTTTTATTGAATTTAGTGACGATTGTGGTTTAAGAATAATAAAATATCAAGATTGTCCTGATCTCATCATAACAGGTTATAATTATGATGAGATTGGGGGTCCTTCTGTTTTCCAGGTTTGTAAATTGTATTTAGTTTCAAATGAATTATATAGTAGTTTTCAACAGCTTTTTCACATAAGTGGTTCTGTATATTGTGGTAATCCCGCCATTTATTATAATTGGCCTGGATCAATAGAATATATTACTGTTAATGATAATCATTTTGATGTTTATGGATTAATAGTGTCATACAACATATATGATACAAATTCAGGAAATTCGGTACATTTCAAATGTTTTGATCCTGATTTTTCAGGAACTATTTGGAATAAAGATGATACTCAAATCGGAATGGAATCTGTTTTATCTTCAACTTGTGTGGATGTAAATGGGGAAGATAATTATGTGATGTATTTTAGAGAAAATCAACTTGAAATCAGAGATAGAATAAACGGAGATATATTTCACTACCAAACCTCAACAATCAATCCTTTTGAAATTAAAAGAATAAATGATGGTGAACTACTTTTCTTTGTTGAACAGGATGATGAAACAGGTTATGATGTTTATGTTCTTGATGGAGAAATTCAAGTTTCTGCAGATATTAACCTTTTGCCAGTACCTGAATTTCAGCTTTTGAATTTTCCCAACCCCTTCAACCCTGAAACTACTATAAAATTCACCGCAGAGAACGCAGAGACTTATCCGCCGTGGCGGATCGAAATTTATAATATCAAAGGACA
>JAUWNO010000506.1 GCA_030612605.1 Armatimonadota bacterium | reverse complement strand
CTCCATTTTCTGAAAAGTATGATTAAAATTCTTAAACAGTTCCAGATTTCCATATTTTTTTCCCACATTCCGGATTTCCAGAATTGTTTTTCCCAACCTTTTTATCATGAACGAAATATCCAGTTCAGCATCATCAGAAAGGTAAGATTTATCGATGAGTTCTTTAACTCTATCCAGATGATTTTTCGGTTTGGAAGTTCTTGCTTTTGCACCTCTTTGCAGCCATTTCAGTTCTTTTTTCAATTGTGCAGAACGTCGTGTTTCTTTGCGTTGCAGGTCAATCAGTTCCTGTTCTTTTCTGAGGATGAAATTTGAATAATTTCCTTTATAGAATTTGATTTTTCCATTTTCTATTTCCATAATTTTATCGGAAACTGCATCCAAAAAATATCGATCGTGAGTTACGAAAATAGCAGTTCCTTTATAGTTAGAAAGATAATCCTGAAGCCACTCGATAATATCGATATCAAGATGGTTTGTGGGTTCATCCAGTAGTAGCACATCAGGATTATCCATCAAAACACGAGCCAGATCGAGACGTCTTTTTTGTCCTCCGGAAAGTGTTTTGATCTTTTCATAGAAATTTGAAAATCCGAATTTTGTTAAAAAAGATTTTGCTTTGATCTCTATTTTCCAGACATCTTTAGCATCCATTTTTTTGATAATTTCATGAAGTTCGATTTGTAAAGCTGAACTTGGATTTAACTCCATTTTTTCCAGAATTCTGTGATATTCCCGCAGTAACATAAATTCCGGATGGTCACTAAAATAGATATGTTCGTAGATGTTTAGTTCAGGATTGAGATCTGGCACCTGATCAAGGTAGCCAATTCGAATTCCTTTTCTGTAAATTATTCTTCCAAAATCAGGTTCTTCGATGTGAAAGAGCATCTTTAATAAAGTTGATTTTCCGCATCCATTTATTCCGACGAATCCAATTTTATCATTCTCAAAGATCCCGAATGATTCATTTTCGCAAATCACTTTTTCGGAAAATGATTTTTGCAGATTTTCTATGGAAATTAAATTTTTACTCAAAAAAGAATCCTTCCAATTTTTCTATGCTTAAGATTTTCCCATCATCTGTTTTGTCAAATTGGATTTATTATTTCTGTGTGAAAACAGTAGCCCGTCATTCCGTGATGGGAAAGAGAACATAAAAGATTGTCATTCCCACGAAAGTGGGAATCTAAAAAACTTATTTCAATAGATTCCCAATTCCTGATATTCATCAGAGCAAGCAAGTTGGGCATGACAAGACAGAATAAAAAGCTATTTGAAGTGCAGTTATGAATAGAGTTCATATGTAAACTTCGTAAATCGAGCAGCCTGCTCGATAATCTATTTTATAACTTGCTGGTGTTAGACAAACTATAAATTATGAAAGTTCACGACCAGGCTGGTCATGTTACTTTACGAATGAACTCTAAAGAGCCATGAATCTTAAAAGGGTTTACAAAAAGAGGGATTCTCTCAATAAGTTTTTCATTGGTTATATTGGCATTTCAACCGTTGAAAAGGTGTAGCAGGAAGAAAAATCTCATAAACTTTTCAAGGTTTGTAAACACAGTATTTATTGAATAAATATTTTTCTTCGCCTGCCCTTAATGAAGAATGATTGCATCGGGGTGCCCTTCGTCGATTATAATTCTAACATTGGAAAAAGGGAAACGCGAAAAAAAATACTTGACAAATAATAATAAAAATCTTAAAAAGACTTGGTAAACTTATTCAAGTTTTTTCTTTTTTATTTTTTTGAGAGTATTAGAAAATGTAATACATAATTTTATGGATGAAAAATGAAAACAATTATTCAAAGATTTCGTTTTGTAGTTTTAATCTTGTTTTTTTGTTTAATAGAACAACTAAATGCATCAAGCTTAAATACTTACTTTTTTGCTTCAGGTCAAGATGAAGA
>JAUWNO010000166.1 GCA_030612605.1 Armatimonadota bacterium | reverse complement strand
GAAAACACCATTTGCTGTTGGCGGTGCTATGGTCATTCACCGAAATCTAATGAGAATTGTTCCTTTTGATCCGAAGGTTACAAGAGGTGAAGATACGGATTATGTGCTGAATTCCAAGATGTTCGGTTTCAATTTTTACCTGGATAATCAACTTGCAATTAAACATCTTCCCCCACCCAAAAAGCATCCGGTCTGGAAGAGATTCAGGGAAGATATTTATCGGTTTTTGTATGATAAATCCAAATTCGATACACAGAAACCAAAAACAAACCTGTTTGAAATCAAACCGGAGGATTTTGATCCTTATCCCGGAGAATTCATGAAACCGGATCTGGGAGATAAAATCTTTAAAACCAATATAATCCTGGCTCTGAATTATCTGGCAGATAATAATATAGAGGCATGTAAAGAAACTATCAAAAATATCTATCTTGCCCGTTATGATGCAATTCCACATTATAATACTTTTGAAACATACCTGGAATTCCAAAAAAAATGGAGGATATTATTAGAACATACTAAAGAATTCATAGAAACCTTAAAAGATATAATTCTCAAAGCACAAATTATTAAGCACGATAAATACCAGATTGATAAGAAACGAATTTTCGAGAAATCCGGAGTAAATCAAAATGTTGATTTGCAGGACATTATCATTTTCAAGGATTTCACAAAAAAGGAACTTAGAAAGTTGTTCTACATTTCTGAAATCATTAATCTGAAAAAGAATGATTTTGTTTTCAGAGCAGGAGAAATAAACAATAATATTTTCATTGTTCTGCAAGGTACACTTCAGGTTTTAAAAGCAAGCTCAACCAATAAAGAGAAGGTTGTTGTTTCCGAACTGAAAACAGGTGAACATTTCAACGAAACTTCCATTTTTTATGATTTCCCCCATAAAGTTTCTGTTATGGCTACAACAGATGTGAGTCTTATGGTAATTCCCAGAGAAAATGCAATTAAAATCCTGAAAGAAAATCCTGAAATTGCATCTAAAATTTTGTGGCAAGTTTCAAAGAAATTGAGTGAAAGATTAATGCATACAACCCAGAAATTTTCTGAAACCAAAGATCAGGTTTCGGATGTTTCCGATCACATGGAAAATTTTGAGGTCTGATGAGAGTTCTGCTGATAAACCACTTTCCCCTGCAAGGTTCCGGCAGTGGAATTTACACCATGAATATCGCCCAGGAACTCGTAAAAGAAGGTCATCATGTTTTTGTGATCGATATCGATAACCAGCTCGATGCAACCGACTATCCTTTTCAACGAAGAACAATCCTCTGTGATGAAAGCCAAAATATCAATCCGGACCTGAAGTTTAATTTTCCCTGTTTCACCACCCATCCGCGCAGCACAAACACCTATTATGACCTGACGGATGAGCAGATAGAAAAATACGTTTCCTTGTTTTCCGAAATAACAAAAGAAGTTGTTTCAGATTTTAAACCTGATGTAATTCACGCTCAGCATTTATGGATAACTCCTTATGTTGCTCTTAAGAGTGGAGTTCCGTATGTCATAACTGTTCATGGTACCGATTTGATGGGTTTCAAAAAAGATGAACGTTTTCATAAATATGCTTTGGAAGGAGCCAGAAACGCAAAAAAAATAATCACAATTTCCCGTCAGGTTAATAATGATACAATTGAACTTTATAAACTTCCTGAGGATAAATTAATTCTGAATCCAAACGGATTTGATGATAATATTTTTAAGATTAAGAAAGTAGATAAAGCAGAATTATTCAAAAAATTTGGATTGGACATTATTCCTGAAAAACTAATTAGTTTTGTAGGAAAATTCACTGATTTTAAAGGTATTGACCTTTTAATAAAAGCTGCTCGAATTGTGACAGATGAGATTCTGGAAATTATTTTTGCATTAGCTGGAGATGGTGAATTAATGCCGGATATGAAAAAATTGAAAGCAGAATTAAAACTGGAGAATGTTCATTTCCTGGGACATCAAACTCAAATAGATGTAGCTTCATTATATAATGCTGCAGATGTTTCTGTTGTTCCTTCCCGCATCGAACCTTTCGGGTTGGTTGCCATTGAAGCACTTGCCTGCGGAACACCGGTTGTTGCTACAAAAGCCGGTGGTCTTCCTGATTTCGTAAATGACAAAGTAGGACAGCTTGTTGAGATGGATAATTATGAAGCACTCGCTGAAGCAATAATTGAAGAACTGAAAAATAACACTAAGCAAACAAAAGGGAAATTTGCTGCAATCTATGCTAAAGAAAATTATTCCTGGAAAAAGACTTTACAAAAGGTGATTGAGATTTATGAGAAAGCGATTTAAACTTGACACAAGTTAGAATAATCTTGTGTTAAGTTGAAACTATAAATTGGAGGAATCATGAAAATCTTATTTTCAATTTTCGTATTTTTTATTTTATCAACCTTTCTGTCTGCCACCATCATCAATGTCCCAGCAGATCAACCAACGATCCAGGCAGGAATTAACGCAGCAGTCGATGCAGATACGGTTCTTGTTCAACCTGAAACTTATGTAGAAAATATTAATTACAACGGAAAAAACATTACTGTTGCTTCCTTATTCCTAACGACTCAAGATACAACATATATTTCACAGACATTGATTGATGGTGATAGTATTGGAAGTGTTGTTACTTACCAGAGTGGAGAAGATTCAACTGCCGTATTGTGTGGATTTACAATTACGAATGGTTTTAATAATCAAGGGTCTGGAGAACCATCTGGCGGAGGAATTAACTGCTACGAATCAAGCCCAACTTTAAGTGATTTGCTGGTTATTAATAATTATGGAAATCGTGGTGGGGGAATAAATTGCCATACAAATTCATCACCGATCATAAAGAATGTATTGATCTCTAATAATATTGCTGAAGGAAGAGGTGGGGGATTCTCGTGTGAATGGAATTCAAACCCGTATTTATTGAATATAGTAATTGATAACAATAATACAATTATATCTAGGGGAGGTGGTATTTTTGTAGGTCCTGATTGTTCTCCAATTTTTAACACAATTTCCGTAATTAATAATTACGCATGGGATAGAGGAGGAGGAGTATATTGCAACTACGGGGCAACTCCCATTTTCGATAACGCAATAATTTCAGACAATACTGCTGGGGGGAATGGAGGAGGAATTTCTGCCTATTATGATTGCATTGTTCAATTAACGAATACTGTTATTTCCGGTAACTCTTCAGAAGGCTACTCAGCAGGAAGAGGTGGAGGTTGTCAAATTGTGGGTTCCTCAAGTGCAATATTAAAAAATGTTGTGATCTCAAATAACATATCCGACTTCGGAGGTGGTATTTACTTTCATGGTTCTTTTTCGTCATACTTTATCCTGGAGAATGTGACTATTACTGAGAATACAGCACTAACAGGAGGTGGTATTTACAGTAGTGAAGCTGCATTTGATTTAACTAATTGTATTATGTGGAATGACTCACCGGAAGAGATTTATTTTTCTTCATATGATGATCCTAATTCAATCACAATATCCTATTCAGATATTCAAGGTGGAGAAGCAGGAATTGTAACAAACAATAACGGTACAGTGAACTGGTTGGAAGGTAATATAGACGAAGACCCATTATTTGTGGGAACTGGAGGATATCCTTATTCGCTTCTGGAAGATTCTCCCTGTATAGATGCTGGCAATCCAGACCCAATTTATTATGACCCGGAAGATCCGAGTAATCCTGGTTATGCTTTATATCCAGCAATGGGAACTATTATAAATGATATGGGTGCTTTTGGAGGACCTAATGTAATCGGTTGGCCTGCTGTTGATATAGAAGAACCGATCATTCCTAATTCCTCATCTCTTATCTCTCATCTTTCTAACTATCCCAATCCATTTAATCCATCAACGACGATTTCTTTTTCAACCACAGAGAGCACGGAGAACACAGAGATAATTATTTATAATATTAAAGGACAGAAAATAAAGAAATTAGGAATTAGGAATTTGAAATTAGGAATTAATGAAGTTATCTGGAATGGAAAGGATGAAAATAATAAACCAGTAAGTTCAGGAATTTATTTCTACAAACTAAAAGCAGGAAAATATTCAAAAATAAAAAAAATGTTGTTGCTGAAGTGATCCTGTTTAACTTCTCTTAAAAAAAAAGAATTTTTAGAGGAAAATAGCGTTCCCAAATAAAGCTTGAAACCAGACAAAAACCATATTATTTTCGATGTATCAAAAAAATAATATCTTCAAAAATAAAAAAACCTTTACACGACTTTAATATAATTTGAAATTTGACAAAAGTAAAAAAGAAGTCTTTGGTAAAACATTAACGTTTTTGAGAATTTGTAAATGATAAAAAGAATTATATTCATAAAAAAAATAAAGGAGAGTACTATGAAAAATTGTTCAAAGGTTGTTTTGTTTTGTGTTTTTTTTGTATTTGTTTCCATCGCTATTTTTGCAGAATGGGTTTTAATTGATTCCACATCTTTTTCCAAACTTCTGCCAACAGGAGAAAAATGTTATGTCACTATTCAAGCTTCCACAAACTTCCTCATCTCGATTTTACCTCCGGGTAATCTTACAGATGATGCTGAAGCTGCTGTAGATCTCGCTCCCAATTGGCTTAAAACGGATTTGAGAGATAACTTCAGCAGGCTCGATGCCAACACTCAGAATCAATATGCTGCTTTGATTATTAATGCTTCCTATCCTTTTATCGATGAATTTTGCTTTCAAATCGCTCACCTCGCTCCCCAGACACTAAACAGTTCAATGGATATCGATGTGCTGACGGAAAACGTTTACTCTTTATATGCAAACAGCTATTCCCTCGATTATGTAAATATTGTCGATTATGATGGTGATGATTATTATTCTACTACTGTTTACCAGGTTGAAGAAGAAGGGGTAATTCAGGAATTTGAATTGCCGCGTGATATCTATTACTGGTATATTGTTCATCCGAAACTACATAAAGAAGTTCCGAATTATATAAATCCTGATACAGGTACTGCAGCAAATCCACCCACAGGTGTATTCTGGAGACAATTCCTGATGAATCACAGCGATCCCGGCTATACAGCATTGAGTACTTATCTGGATACCTGTAATGTATTATGGAAATGCCAGCAGAACACAATTGATAATGGAGCAGTCGGTGCAGTTACTCAATGGGTTCTTGATGTGATGACATTCCAGTCGAATCCGCATCATGACCAGCCTGTGAGGATTTATAGACAACATCTTGGTACTTGCAGTGTTCATTCCTATTTAACTTCCGCAGCAGCGAGAGCAGCACTTATTCCTGCCACTGTTAATGTGATGTACAGCGATAATCATAAAATTAATGAATTCTATGAAAGACGCTGGATTGCCTGGGAACCTGTGAATACATTTATAGATTATCCCGGAGGTTATGAAAATTGGGGTTGGGATGTAGCTTCCGTATTTAAGTGGCGGGGCGATAGTTATATCTGGGATACTACCGAAGAATATACGGAAGTTTGTAC
>JAUWNO010000095.1 GCA_030612605.1 Armatimonadota bacterium | reverse complement strand
CTTTTTCCTTGCCATGTTCACTGGTAAGAAGCATAAATTAGACAGATGGGAAGCATTTCTGTTTGTTCTTTTTTATGCGATATACATTGTATTTTTATTTTATAGAAGATAAACCTTGAAAAGGTCTCTTTCAAAGCATCCCGGGAACATGACCCTTTCAAGGTTCATAAGCAAGATTCGAGTTCACAAGAACGCAGTGAGAGTGGACTTGAGTTTCCCGCTATCAGCAAGCTGATAGTTCTATTAAGATGAAAACAAAATCTAGAACATCGGAATGTTCAGTTTGCTGATCTTCCGATTGTACGGGCAAGAACTTCTCTAAAAGATGAAGCCGAAAAAGAAATATCAACCGGAGTTTATTACTACAAGCTGATGACAACCAAAGGAAATTTTGTTCGTAAGATGATCCTGCTAAAATAATTTAATATTTAATATTGAAGAAAACGAATATCTATCTCGTTACTAAGTTGCACTTAGTAACGCACTTAGGAGCGAATTTAAACTTCGCAATAAATAAGTATTCCCATCCGGCAGCTGCCGGATGGGAACAAGAAGTAAGAGTTCTCGGACTTGACTTCACGGGAATGGAATGACAGTAGAGTTAAGAACGAGAACGCTCAGCATTCTGAAGTCCAGTCAAAAACGTCTGAACTCCGCCGACCTTCGGCGTGTGAAGTCCAGTCTGCTGATGAATTGTCATTCCCACGGAAGTGGGAATCTAAATAGAGTCTATCCGTAAACTGCATTTCGAGGAGCTTGCGACGACGACTCGAGGAAAGCAACTTGAGTTAAGCTGGCTTTAGCCAGTCTTGACTTAAGTTCCCCTCTATCAGCGAGCTGATAGTTCATTTAAGATGAAACCGGGATTCATAATGAGACTTGTCCTAAGTTCCGTAGGAATTTTGGGATAAGTCGGCATATTATTACGAAAACTCTAACTTCCTATTATTTGTTGAGTTATAAAGTGGTTTCATAGGAGTTGTTGAATATGATCAACTCAACTTAACACAAGATTTCTCAACTTGTGTCAAGTTTCGTAACACAACAGATTCCCGATTTCTCGGGAATGACAATAAAAAAAAACAGAATTTAATAAAGTGTTGACAAAAATTGCTTTTTATTCCAATTAGATAATTGAAATTTGAATAGATTAATAATTAATGTAATTTGCTTAATTGAAATTTGAAAAAACACTCGGTAAATCACCAGAGGTGATTAAATTGCCGATACAAAAACAAATTATTTATTCGCGCCTGTCCCGTTAAATTATATTTTTTATTTAACTGGGATATTTTGCGGGTAAATGATTATGGAGGATGAAAAATGAAAAAAACAAAATTAGTTTTAGGAATGATGCTGATTATGTTATTGGCAATGAGTGGGAACCTGTTCGCCACCAATAATTGTCTTTATTTTGATGGATTCCAATCTGAAGTTATCGTTAATAATCATTCCAGTTTAAATCCCGGTTTAAGCGGTTTAACCATTGAAGCCTGGATAAAAACTTCTGCGGATTCAGGAAATAAGTGGCCTAGAATTATCGATAAACTTAGTAAATCTTATCCAGCGGATGGTTATGCGCTTTTAATTACGAAAGGCTCAAACAAGATCGATTTTGAAGTTTGGATTGACAATAACAAGTATGGAGTTTGTGGACAGACCATTAATGATGGAAAATGGCATCATGTTGCTGGTAAGAGGAGTGGAAACCGGATCTATCTCTATACAGATGGTGTGCAATCAGGAGGAGGGGTACAATCCGGGGCAAATGGTAATCTTTCCGGTGGTACTTATTTAAGTATTGCTAATAGTGAAGGTGGCGGTGATAATTTCGTCGGTAACATTGAAGAGGTTCGTATCTGGAATAAAGCATTATCGAATGATGAGATTCACGATATGATGTTCAAAGAATTGGACGGAACAGAATCTAACCTGCAAGCTTATTATCAGTTCAATCAAAATTCCGGACACTCTTTACCTGACCTTACTTCTAATAATAATAACGGAACTCTTCATTGGGCAATGACTGGTGAGGGTGACGAATGGGTAACTTCTTATGCACCAATCGCAACGGAGATCACAAAAGATTTAACTAATGTTAGAGGAGTCTGGTCAGCAAGAACATCTTTTGCTTCCTCGATAATGACGATTTCCGATCCTAACATTTCCGGGAACGATCGCATTATTTTCGGACATAACAATGCCGGGTTATCCCCAAATACTTCTGATGTGCCCGCTACAATCAACAGACGGTTGAACCGTGTCTGGCGGCTGGAGGAATACGGCAATCTTACCGGAGATGTGGTCTTTGACTGCACGGATCTTAGTATTGGCGATGGGAGTGCTCTACGATTATTGGTTGACGCTGATGGGACTTTTTCAGACGCAACCATAATTGTTACTGGCTCTTACAGTGCCCCAAATTTTACAGTATCCGGGCATGCATTTGAAGATGGTTACTATTACACATTGGCATCCACAACTTCTGAAAACACCCTGCCTGTAGAACTCTCCACCTTCACAGTTCAATACTTATATAATACTCCAACTTTGTACTGGTCAACCCAATCAGAAAGCGGAAATGCAGGGTGGAATGTATAGCGTGGAGATTATCGAGATGCTTTCATAAATGGAGATGCAATCCAAATGAATTTGGAATTAATCGAAGGTGCAGGCACAACCACCATACCTACAAATTACACCTTTGAAGACCAATACAATGTTATTGCAGGAAATGAATACTGGTATATTTTAGAGAGTGTGGATTATTCAGGTGAAACGCAAATACATGGTTCTGTAATTTTAACAATCCCAGAGGAAGGTTCAACTCCGGAACTTCCACAACAAACTGTTCTTTTGGGAAATTATCCCAATCCGTTTAATCCTGAAACAACTATCGGTTTTATGGTAAAAGAAAACGAAACAGCAAATCTCTCAATTTTCAATATAAAGGGTCAAAAAGTAGAGAACATTCGATTTGAAGCTGGAATTTACAACTATTTATGGGATGCTTCATCTTATGCTTCTGGGATTTATTTGTATAAATTAAAATCGGAAAGTTTCTCAGAAATCAGAAAAATGATCCTGCTGAAATAATGGCGGACAAGTCCTAATGAAATAAACCTTGCGAATGGTGTCTGGAGTTTTCATCATTCATTTAACCTTCGCAATGGTGAAATATGGTAATTGTAAGAAACCATTGAAAAGGTTTAGCAAGAAGAGAAATCTCACAAACTTTTCAAGGTCGCCCCAAATTCTCGTCACATAGCTCCTGCTGTGTGACGTAAAAGAAAGATTAATCCTGTCGAATTGAATCGGTAACAGTTCGCTTCAAATAAAACTATAAAGATTTGGTTCAATTATTGCATAAATAAATATAAAAAATTATGGAGTTAATATTATGAAAAAAATTGCTTTATTTTTGTTAATAGTATTTATTGTGTTTTTACAGGCAGAGATTATTGAAAAAACTTATTATTTTGAAGATTTTAAAATCTTTCAAATCGATGAATACCAGATTATTAATTTTAGCAATACAATGCCCACCGGAAAGAGTGGTGAACCTGTTCTGCCGTATCATTCTATGTCTTTATTACTCCCACCCGGAGAAGTTGCTGCATCTATTGAATTCATTGGAGAAAACAAAACAGAAATTCCCGGCAATTTTAATCTCTATCCAAAACAGTATTATCGACCGATCTCATTTGAAGGTTCCGAAAATTTCATTAAGAATGATAAACTATATGCCAGAGATGCTCAATATCCGGATTCTCAAATTTCAGGTTTGTCAACAGAGTTTATGAATGGTTATGCTTTGGCGTTATCAACCTTCACACCCATGAACTATAATCCTTATTCAGGAAAAGTTTCATTTTTCCAGGAAGTTACAATCAGAATCCAAACCATACCGGATGTTAGAGCCGAACAAGCTCTGGATAATCTTAATTCATCAAAACAGGTACAAAAGAGAATTGAACATCTTGCTCAAAATCCGGAATTAATGTCTGTTTATCCTACCGGTAATTTTCGTGAGGGAGAATATCAATTTTTGATTATCACGAGTTCTCAGTATGAAAATGATTTTCAGGATTTGATCGATATGTATCTAACCCAGGGAATGAAAACAGAAATTCAAACCACAGAATATATTTATGCAAATGTTACGGGTCAGGATTCACCGGAAAAAATCCGAAATTATATTATCGATGAATATCAGAATAGCAGCGTTGAATTTGTGCTGCTTGCAGGAGATATTGAGATTGTGCCTTATCGCGGATTTTACTGCACGGTTCAATCATCCTCTTTGTATGAAGATGATGATATTCCCTCAGATTTGTATTATTCCGCACTTGATGGAACCTGGAATGACGATGGAGATAATCTCTGGGGAGAGATCGGTGAAGACGATCTTTTGCCGGAAGTTTCTGTTGCCCGTTTATCTTTCAGTAATCTTACAGAATTGGAAAATATGCTCAATAAAACTATTTCCTATCAGGATAATCCGGTTTTAGGAGACTTGCAAAAACCATTTTTAGCAGGTGAAAATATGTATAACAATCCATTAACCTGGGGTGGTGATTATCTCGATTTGCTGATTGGCTATCACGATGATAATGGCTATACAACCAATGGAATTCCCGAAGAGCATGATTATGAAACCATGTACGATCGTGATCTTGGAACCTGGTCGAGCACGGATTTAATTGCTAAAATTAATGAAGGAAAATCATTTGTTCATCATGCAGGTCACGCCAGTTCAAACTATTCTATGCGTATGAATTCAGGTGCTATTACCAATAGTAATTTTTCGCTTGTGAACGGAATTGATCACACTTTTACATTAGCATACAGTCATGGTTGTAATTCCGGTTCTTTTGATTCCAATGACTGCATTGGTGAAAAGATGCTGTATATCGAGAATTTTGCTGCTGCTTTTGTATGCAATTCTCGTTATGGCTGGTTCAATGAAGGACAAACCGAAGGACCTTCACTTCATATTCACCGCGAATTTATTGATGCTCTTTATGATTGTAAGACGGATAGGATCGGTCAAACGCACCTGGAATCTAAGATCGATACAGCTCCCTGGGTGAATGCTCCGGGACAGCATGAAGAAGGAGCTTTGCGCTGGTGTTTTTATGATTGTAATGTTCTGGGAGATCCGGCTATGTCTATCTGGACAGATGAGCCGCTTGATATTGTGGTTAATCACGAACCTTTTATATTGGTTGGAGCTTCCTCTTTCTTTGTGGAAATATCCAGCTTGGGAAATCCGGTTGAAGGTCTTACCTGTGTTTTGATAAAAGATGGAGAGCTGCACGGTGTGGGTGTTACAGGTGTTGATGGTTCGGTTGATATTGAGATCGATCCACCCATTGTTACAGCAGGTGAAACAAACCTCATTATTACAGGTTATAACTGTTTAAAAACAACATTTTCCATCCCCACAATTCCCGGCGGATATTATATTGATCTTATAGATTATTCAATAAATGCCGGCAATGACAATGTAATTGAATTCGGTGAATCAGCTTCTTTGACTATTTCCATTCAGAATGTGGGAGGTGCAGGTGATATTCATAATGTTGTGGCTGCTATTTCAATTTCCGATGAGTATATTACATTAACCGATTTCACGGAGCAAGTTGGAACAATTGCAGCCGGAGAAACTTTAATTTTATCAGATGCCTTTTACTTTGATGTGGATAATTCTATTCCGGATAATTATGAATTACCTTTTGTTGTAACCATTACATCAGATGAGGGAACCTGGGAACATGATTTGGATTTGATTGGTTATGCTCCTGTTATCTTTTTGGAAAGTGTGGAAGTCTGGGATGGAGGAAATGGATTTCTTGATCCCGGAGAAGAGGCTTGTCTGGCTATCAACCTGGTCAATGAAGGTGGGGCAGATGCGTATGAGCTTATTCCCATTATCTTATCGAATGATCCGTTTATTTCTATTATGATAGCACCTTTGGTTATTGATTCATTAGCAGCATATTCTAGTGGTACTTATGGAATTTGTGATGTTATTGTTGACCCTGAAACTCCAATTGGTCATATCATTGATTTTGATTTTGTGCTTTCAGCTAACAATGATTATTATATCTCAGATAGTTTCTCTTTAACAGTAGGATTAAGCATCGAGGATTTTGAAACTGGAGATTTCACAAGTTATTCCTGGCAATTTGATGGAGATGCAGATTGGATAATAGATTCAGATTCTTATGAAGGACAGTTCTGTGCGAAATCAGGAGATATCGGTAGTAGCAGTTCATCTTCTCTTCTCATTGAACTGGAAGTTGTTGCAGATGGAGAAATCAGTTTCTGGAAAAAGGTTTCTTCCGAAGCGAATTATGATTATTTCAAGTTTTTTATTGATAATGCATTACAGGAACAATGGAGTGGAGAATCAGGTTGGAGCGAAGAAATTTTTAGTGTGAATGCAGGTGCACATACATTTGAATGGAAATATCAGAAAGATTCTTATGTGAGCAGCGGGGACGATTGTGCCTGGATCGATTATATTATTTTCCCACCAATTACGGAAAATGTATCTAACAATAACAATATTTCTGCTCCAATTGTTACAAAGCTAATTGGAAACTATCCCAATCCTTTCAATCCGGAAACTACGATCTCTTTTTCATTAAACACCGAAAACACTGAAAACACCGAATTGATAATTTATAATATTAAGGGTCAGAAAGTGAAAACTTTTTCTACGTACCCAAACTGGAGTTTAGGAACGAGGAGTGTGGTTTGGAATGGAAAAGATGATTCCGGGAAGTCGGTCACATCAGGTATTTATTTCTATATATTACAAACAGATAATTATTCTTCAACTCGTAAGATGCTGCTTCTGAAATAATCTTGATGTTTGGACGCGAGTCGTAATGAACGTAGAGAATGTTTACCCTGTTGAATATTTTTTATACAATAGGGCGACTCGTGGACGAATGAATACTATCCGAAGCGGAAGCTTCGGATAGAGAGAATAGTTGCGAGTTCATTCAACCGTCCCGGTTGTTGGTATTTGGTATTTGATATTCGGATTTTTTTATTTGGAGATTTGGTATTGTGATTTATTTTTTATTTAAAATTTGGATTTTGAAATTTATTTGATATTTGTTATTTGATATTTGGATTTTTACCTGCCCTGTTAAATAAATCGTAGATTTAATGCGAAGCATTATTTAACAGGGTGAATAATTTGTAATTTGTTATTTGATATTTATTTGTTATTTGTTATTTGTAATTTGTTATTTGGTATGAGGATAAGATTGCTCCGACTGTTTCAGTCGGAATTTTTTAGATGAGATGGCTCAATCATAAAAAAATTGGCCGAGAGGGCAGGAATCGAACCTGCCGTAGACAGTTTTAGCTGCCTATTACCGGTTTTGAAGACCGGCTGAAACACCAGTTCCGTCCTCTCTGATTTCTAAAAAATTTTTCAATCTCTAAATGTAAAGTAATTTTTCTCAAGAAGACACTGGTCAGCTCACGGATTTTCACGGATGAACACGGATTAGGAATTTACGATTTCAAACTTACCAACAAGTTGTCGCCTCGTTCCCAAATTGTATTCAGCCTTTTTTCAGGTATAATTAATTTTACTTTTCTAATATTTGCAAACATTTTTTTCTTTGTATCAGGTTTTATTATTTAAACCTAAAATTTAATTTAAAGTCATACAACCAGGGAATTTTAGGATTTATCCCTTCAG
>JAUWNO010000042.1 GCA_030612605.1 Armatimonadota bacterium | reverse complement strand
ATACAAATCTCAAAAAACAAAATCCAAATAAATCTCAATATTCAAATGCCAAACAAACAATTTAAAATTCTTATATTTAACATTGGTGTTAACGATTTTCTGCCAAAAAAAACACGAATATTAGAAATAAGATACTAATTTGTTAAGAAAGCTTTTTAATTCATCATAAACTTTAGAATCAAAATTCCAGTATTTTTTCTCTGCTCCTAAACCGACAGAATTGCAAATATCCTTCATCCCAGCTAAATAAATTTGTACTTTTCTTTTTGATTCTTTTTGTAATTTTGAACATGCGCTGAGTCGAGGTAAATTTAATTCAAGGAATGCGACTCGTGGATTTAAGTGATGCCATCATTCACAACTTATATTACGTTGTAAAACGGATTTGATTGAAATAAGGATGAGCTTTCGACTTAAGTTGCTCTATCGAGAAAAGTGTGATTAAAAAAAGTTGCCTATTATTAACCCTAAAGTTATATTATATAATGTATCACTAAATATAAAATTAGGAGTTATGTGCAGGAGGAAACAGATGGTTTTTAAACGTTTAGAATGTCCTGTTTGTGGACAGAAAGTTTCATTTCTCTGGAATTACTTTAGTCTTCGATTTATAATATATACCTGTTCAAATTGTAAGACAAGAATCAAATGGAAACCAATTTCAGGGCTTTACAGTTTAATTGGTGGGATTATTATGTTCTCAATATTTTTCCTTATAAAAGATTATATTGGATCGCCATATTTGGCACTTATTATTGGATTCATTCCAGCTCAAATAGTTTGTATGATTATTGTGCAGAAAGTTAAACCTATTAAAATAGTTGAAGATAAGAAAACATAAAAACATTTAATAAGAATAGAATGCGAATTGTGGATTGAGGAGCAGCAATCATTCCCAACTCACGCTTCAGTCTTCATTGTATTACGCCCGGACAAGTCGCTGCGAGTCGGGTCTGATTGGAAGCGAGTCGTGATTTTTTACAATCCTTAAAGTATAGATAAAATTCACCCAATCTAAATGCACATTCAATTTTTTTTAGTACAAAATGTGGGACTCTTTGCGTCTTTGTGACTTTGTGGTTAAAATCCGTTTTATCCGTGTTAATCTGTGAGCTAAAAAAAATGGTGGCAGGACCCAGACTTGAACTGGGGACACAAGGCTTTTCAGGCCTCTGCTCTACCAACTGAGCTATCCCGCCACACGCAAAAAGCAAAGAACGGAAATCGATTTTTGGTGTCAAGAAAAATTCTGGGCTGCTATAAGCAGTTCTAATTTTGAGAATATCAGTCTTAAAAAGGCACAAATATCGCGAAATAACACAAAAATCATTACTGAAAAAACGTTAGTTTTTTATTTCTTCCCTGATTCAAAGAAAGTGCGGATTTTTTCATTCCATTTAAAATAATCTAATTTGTATAAATCCAATTTGGAATACGGTATTTGGAATCTTATATAATATTGTCTTTGAAAGTTCAGAGAGATTTCCATAAAACCAAAAAATTCTGTAAGATAGATATCATTTAAATAATATTTTTCATACAATTCAAAAGGAACAAAATTTACTACATCATAAAAGAAATCGATATTATTGATGTAAGAATAACTCTCTAAGTTTTTTATGACTTTTTGACGATATGATTTTTCGGTTATTAGATATTGTGGGGAAAACAGATTATTATAGCTTTCCAACCGGAGTTGATTGAAATAAAAATTCTCAAAAGAATCATCGCTTTTCAGAGGTCTGTGATATGAACTATCCTGGAAAGAATAGATAATTTCAGTTTCGGAATAACCAAGAAAAGGAAAGAACAATATCAAAAAAATAATAAAGGTTTTCATATTTCTTAATAAATAATAATTTCTAATTTTGCTTTAAATTGCTCGAGCCATTTCCGGTTTTCTTGTTCGATTATTTTGTTTTCAAATTCTTCTTTCTGATTATAAAATTGACTTTTAGGTATTTTTTTCATCCTTTTAATATGATAGAATAACAACTGGTTTTCTGAAATTATTAAAATCGGACTGAAATATCCTTCTTCTCTTTTGGAAACATCTTCGATAATTAAACGGCTGTATTTGATGCCTGGAATTTTGCTTTCCGGGTTTAGATTTTCTGCCTTTTTCCAACCTCCGAAAAAGAGTAATAACGAATCAGGATTTGTTCCTCTAATAATATCATTTTTAAGTTTTTTCACGAATATTTTGGCATTATCAAGTTGGTTTTTATGAAAAAAAGTCTCTTTTATTTTTGGTAAGGTTTGCTCAAATGTCATCTGCTTTGAGAATTTCTTTCTTAATAGAAATATTACTGCATAACCATTCTCAGCTTCAATTATACTGCTGTATTTTTCATTTCTCCAGATTTGAAGCAACTCTTTTTTGTGTTTGCTCATTGAACCGATTTTATCAAATTCAAGGTCAGCATTTTGAATTGAAGTCTTAAAAATATATTTATCATCTGCAAAATGGTAAGATTGAGAAAAATAACTTGTGGAATCAAAAACTGTTTTTGCAGAGTTGTAAGCGATACTATCAGCAATTTCGAGTTTAAGCTGTTGTGAAATATCTTCCTTTACATCTTCAAAATTAAGAATTCCAGCAGGATAATCCTGGATTTTAAGAAAAATAAACCAACCATCATCATAATGAATAAAATCGGTATAAGAATTATCCTCGGTGTTTTGAAGAGCAATTCTAATCTGCTGTGGTAAATCTTTGTAACTTATTATTTCATTTTGAGGTAAATCATTTTGGGAGCTGAAGCAAAATTGCAAAATGGAAAAATCAACTTCATTCAAAATGAATTCTTTCATTTTGTTTGAGGGCTGTTTCAAAAAGATATATTCATATTTTACAGAATGATCGCGATAGAAAGAATTTTTCTGGAAAAGGTTATAAACATTTTCTTCCGGAACTTTCAAAGTATCAGTTTCAAAAGGAATGAAAACTACACCAAGCTGCAAACTATCCGGACTTATAAAATTAAGTTTATTCTCTTCATAATATTCTTTGTATTCTTCAGATGAAGTCTGAAAACCTTCAGTCTTGTTTTTAATCTGAAATTTTATATCTTCGAATCTGGGAATAAATTCTGGGAAGAGAGAAATTATGTTGAAAAAGTAGTTGCAGTTGTCATATTCAAAAAAACCGTAATGTTTGTTTTGATTGACCTTTTTTTTCATAATTTCATCGATCGGCTCATTATTTATGAATTTATCAAGATAGATGATATTAGTTGTTTTTTTAAGTTTGTATTTTTTAACGATATTATTTAACTCATTTGAATTTGAGAAATTCTCACCAATCAGAGATTCAATTTTGTGAATGTATTCATCCTTTGAACCTGTAAAGAAAAAGCTCGACTCTGTGATTTCAATAACATTTATAACCGCTGCAGGAACAATGAAATTATCTATGTTTTCTTCATAAAATGTGTAGATTTTATCGATGTTCTGTTGGCTTCTCAAAACAGAAACATAAGATTTCCAGACTTTATTGGGAATATTTTCCAATAATTCCGGAGCTGGATTTTCAAAATCAACTACAGAATAAACCAGAAAACCAATTCCAATATCAACTGGTTCAGAGTATTCTCCCTGTTCCATCTCAAAAGCATTCTGGATAATTGTGTGCGGCAATTGACCAAGCTGTTCATCTCTTGTTAGAAATTCTGTTTCCAGAAAAGTTCTTGGAATTGGAGTTCCGCGTTGTGCAAATTCTTTCAGTTCAAGAGCAGTTTCATAACATAGTCTTATACTCTTTTCTTTGATAATAATACTCTTCAGACTATCGATTGCGTTTTCAGTAAACGTTGTATCACTAAACACAAGAGGTTCGATAAAATATTCGATATTTGAGGAAATCAAATCTTCAAATTCTTCATTTTGTACGATAAAGAATTTTAGTTTCACCTTTTCTTCCGTCAGGAATTTTTTCCTGTTCAATTTGTAATAATACCAGGTTGTTAAAGGATTTGTCTCCGCAAGAACATTGGCATCATCAACATCTATAATAGCGTAATTTATATCGATTTTTGCATTCTCCAGTATGAATCGTTCCAGCAGCTCATTATCTGTCAGAGCAAAAGAACTCCTGATTAAAGATTCGGTTTTATTTAGAAGGATGTCTCGTCTCATATTTTTCAGAATTTTTTTTACATTTGGAGTTTCTTTCAAATCATCAAATTTAGAATAATCAAATTTTCCATCAGTTTGAAATAATGAATGAGTCCCCAATTCCTGGATAAAAAATGCTTCTACTTCATAGTCATCCACACTGATTTCGTTTTGATGGGCATATAAAATGAGAAGTTGTTCATTGATCAAATTATCTAAAGCAGTGCTGCGGATTTCTTCATAATCCTCGATGTCCTTAATAGTTAGCATTTCCTCCCGTAGTTGTTCGGATGTGATATAGAGCGAATCGACTTTGGCTACGACTTCCGCTCTTAAAGGGAATGAAATTAAAAACAGTATTAAAATAAAAATTATGAATTTCATATTTTTCCTAAATTACATTCTCAAAAACGATTTTATTATTTGATAAAATCTATTCAAGATAAATATAGTTTTTTTCTTCTCCTTCCGAACTTTTCAGTTCGGAAGGCACTATTTCCAGAAGCTTCTGCTTCTGAAGGAGAAACCGTTGCTAAACCTTCCGAATGGCTGATACGGCAACAGCCGGAGAATCCTTCGGAACGGTCAGGAAGCAAATATCAACCGTTGTGAAGGTTAAGAAAACCCATCTTAATCTCCCCTTACGGAGGGGAGCAAACCGTTCGCAAGGTTTTAGTTTCGCAAAGCTCATCTTACAATTTCAATTTACTCATAATCTGAGTGCGTAAAATGGAGAGCGGAAAAGAGAAAGGAACAGCTTTTTGAGCAAATTTGATAACACTGTAAGCTTCGAAAATTTTATTGTGAGCAAGGTAAAGTTTTATTAATTCTATGTAACTGGTTGCATCTGATGGTGCCAAATTTATACTTTTCAGAAGGCAATAGATTGCTTTTGGAGTTTTCCCGATCTTTTCTGATGTAAGTCCATAACTGCGATAAAAATGAGAAGAACTGAATTTCATCTTTTCTGCTTCCTGGAAATCGATATATGCATTTATCCATTTAAATAAGCGGGAAAAAGCTAATCCTCTTAAGTAAAACAAATTTCCGTGTTTACCGAATTTCTTTTCGGTTATGTTCACAACTTCAATTGCTTTAGAGTAATTATGCTGGGAAAAATGAAGTTCAGCTAAAAAAATAAAGGGGATTTCTGAAGTAGTGCTGAATTTCAAGAGTTTTTCAATAATTTCTACACCTTTATCTTTTCTGCCGATTTTTGTGTACGCAACAGCTTTATTATATAGAAACTCAGGAAAATAATGTTTGATTTTATCATAATATGCAATGGCGATTTTGTATTCTTTCAGAAATAAAAAACAATTTCCAATCAAAAAAAACACCTGAGAATCGTTGTCATCAAATTCTAAAATTCTCTGATATGTTTCGATTGCTTTTTTGAATAATTTTTTGGTTATATATAACTCTGCCAGCTCCATATGTAATGATTTATCCTGAGGAAATTCTTCGATTCCTTCCTGAAGTATTTTACGTACTTTCAACCAGTTTTTCTTCTTATAAAATCTTGCATTCCAGAGGATATTATTAATTTCTTTCAAAGATACCTTCTAGTTTTTAGTTTCATCCCAACCCAGAACCCAGAACCCAGAACCCAGAACCCTGAACCTTGAAAAAGTCAAATCTATTCCTTTGAATATAATTCTCTAATCGCAGATAAAACCGCTTTTTTATCCAAACTTTTATTTATGAAATCTCTGATTTTTGCACTGCCTTTAAATCCTTTTGTATAATAAGAAAAATGTGTTCGCATCTCTCTTATTGCGGTTTGTTCACCTCTATTTTTTACTACTTCTTCAAAATGCTGTAAAATAATTTCGTATTTTTCTGAAAGGCTGAGAGTTTGGATTTCAGCATTTAATAGATAATTTTTGATTTCATTCAGAAGCCAGGGTTTTCCCAAAATTCCTCGACCTACCATAATGGAATCACAATTAGTTTGAGAAAACATTTCTCGAGCGTCTTCCGGAGTTCTGATATCACCATTTCCAATAATTGGAATTGTAAGGTTGTGCTTAAGTTCTTTTATCAAACTCCAATCACTCCTACCAGAAAACATTTGAGTACGCGTTCTGGGATGAAGGCAGATCATATCTGTACCTGCATTTTGCAGCATTTTCCCAAAATCTACACAATTAATATTTTGCATATCCCAGCCCGAACGGATTTTTGTTGATAATTGTACCTCACAACCTTGGAGAGCATTTTTCATTTCCCTTATTATCGCTTCAGCTTTTTCAGGATTTTTCATAAGAGCAGAACCAGCACCACGTTTGATCACTTTCTTAACAGGGCAACCCATATTCACATCTATAAAATCCGGTTTTTTCTCTAAGATAGTCTCTACTGCTTTTGCCATTATTTTTGGTTCAGAACCAAAAAGCTGAATGCCAAATGGATGATGAGATTCATCCGAATCTGTGTAGGAAAT
Source organism: Armatimonadota bacterium (assembly GCA_030612605.1). Lineage (GTDB taxonomy): Bacteria > Cloacimonadota > Cloacimonadia > Cloacimonadales > TCS61 > JABMPU01. Next base: position 3,879 of record JAUWNO010000042.1, on the reverse strand, counting down.
ACTCCGGTTTTTGTCAAAAACAATTCCATCTGCACTAACCATTTCGCTGACAATAATATCTGCTCCATTTTGTTTACAGATTTTGCGAAAAGCTTTATCTGTAAATCCTGCTAAAGGAGCAAGCCAGATTTTTCTATCAGTCAGAGATTTTACAATTGTTTGCATAATTCTTTAACTATTTTGTAAATGATAGATAATTATTCCTGCAGCAACAGCAGCATTCAAAGATTCTACATTATTATTAAGAGGGATTTTTATTTTATAATCAGCGATTTCAAGAATTTCATCCGAAACACCAAAAGCTTCCGAGCCAATAACCATGATGATATTTCCGAAAGGTAATTTGAAATTATAAAGATTCTCAGCTTCTTTCAAAGTTGTAATCACTATCTTTGCATTTTGTTCTCTCAACCACAAAAAATCATGAATCTCAATAGGAAATGAAAAAACTGTTCCCAGAGATGAACGAATAACTTTGGGATGAAAAATTTCACAGCATCCGGTAGAAAGTACTATTCCGCAAATTCCGGCTGAAGTTGCAGTTCGGATTATTGCTCCCAGATTTCCCGGTTCTTTGATGTCATCGAGATAAAGAAGAAATTTTCTATCTTCTATTTTTCTGGCTCTGGTTTTTACAAGAGCAGCAATTTCTTGTGGATTTTTCGTGGAAGTGATCTTTTGAAGTTGATAAGGTTTGATAAGAAATATTTTATTTTGAGGAAATGTATCTAAAGAAAAGTTCGAGTTCTCTAAGATAAAAATTTCTTCAATTTCCACGTTATTTCTGAAAAGTTGATCGATTAAACGACGACCTTCCACAATAACATATTTTTCTCTATACTTTTTCTGTTTGAGTTTTGCTAATTCTTTTATGCGATTATTGCTGATATAATTCATAAAAATTCCATTCGCTCTTTTTAAAAATCTTCAAAAAGGATTCTACAAAATGAAAAGGCTGTCTTTCTGAGGACATCTTCGAAGTATTTCTAACGAAGAATCTCATTATAAGCGGAGATCCTTCGATGGAAAAGCAGGAAGAATTTCTCCAGTCTTCGCTCGCTTCGACCTGGCAAGCAGGACGACAAAAACACTCTATTTTGCAGAACTCATAAATCTCGAATCAACAAATAATAATAAATATCAAAAGTCAATATGAATTATTGGATAGCAAAAAAACTTAACAAGTTTTTGAAAACTTATTAAGTTTCATTTTATGTTAAAAGTAAAATCATTGACATAGAAATATATGAAAATATTTAAAGTTAAGTGTGAAAGGGTTCCGTAAAATAGAGTGTTTTACCTCTACTCAATCCTGTCCTGAAAGGAGAGGAAGCCTTTGTACTCCTTCTCCTGGATAGGAGAAGGCTGGTTTACCCCGTGAAATTCAGCTTGCGGACTATTTCAACGGGGGATGAGGTCGCCCTATGATAAAAAGGAGAGAAAATGTCAATTTCCGATAAAATCGCAAATTGGATTCCATATCTGGAATCTCCATTAGCAATTAAAATTTTATCTTCAGTAATCATTATTATTTTCTTTTGGTTGCTGAAGTTTATTTTTCATAAGATAATTCAAAAAAATCTGACAGACGCCAAAGCAAAGTATAATTGGAGAAAGGTCTCCTCATATTTATTAGTTTTTATCACGATTCTCATTGTTGGACGGATCTGGACTCAAGGTGTTCAATCCGTCGCAACATATTTTGGTCTATTAACTGCTGGTGTGGCAATTGCTCTCAAAGATGTAATTGCTAATCTTGCCGGTTGGGTTTTCATTATTTCCCGCAGACCATTTGAGGTGGGAGATAGAATTCAGATTGAAGAAAATGCAGGTGATGTAATTGATTTAAGCCTATTTCAATTTTCAGTTCTTGAGATTGGAAATTGGGCAGGTTCGGATCAGAGTACAGGCAGGATAATTCATATCCCGAATGGAAAAATTTTTACCTGTAGTCTGGCAAATTATGATAAAGGATTCAAATATATCTGGAATGAGATTTCCATTGTGATTACTTTTGAAAGTGATTGGAAAAAAGCTAAGAAGATTTTGCAGGATATAAGCAGTAAAAGACCGGAAAACCTTTCTAAAAAAGTGGAATCTCAAATAAAAAAAGCAGCTCAAAAGTTTATGATCATTTATAAGAATCTCACACCGATCGTTTATACAAATGTTGTTGCTTATGGAGTGGAACTGACAATTCGTTATTTGTGTGAAACACGCAAGAGACGGGATACCCAGCAGGAAATCTGGGAAGATGTTCTTTCGGAATTTGCCAAACACAAAGATATTGACCTGGCATATCCCACCACAAGGTTTTATGATAATTTGGGTGAGGGGAAGAAAATATAATTTCTTTCCATCATAAAAAAAAGGAAATAAATATAAATCAGGAGGTTAAAATGGGATTGACAGTTTTAGAAATTGAAGTTGGAAATCCAACTAATTTTGATATTATAGAAAAAGTTGAGTTTTTGGTGGATTCTGGAGCTATTTACTCTGTGGTACCAAGTTATATTTTAAAACGACTTAATATCAAACCTATTGGAGAACAAGAATTTCGTTTGGCAGATGGAACCAAAATAGTACGAAAAAAGGGTATTGCTCTTTTTAAGTATAAAGAAAAAATAGGTGGAGCAGATGTCATTTTTGGAAAAGAAGGAGATAGTATTCTTCTAGGAGCTTTTACATTGGAAGCTCTTGGATTAGTCCTTGATCCTTTGCGACGAGAATTAAAACCTTTACCTATGATTCTTGCTAATAATGTTAAAAGATAGATTAATCTATAACTTTGTTGATTTAATGATTTGTCTGCCCAGTAGCGAAGTATGCCCCCAGTTGGATAAAAAAATACAACAGGGTAAACTGTATCTGGGTGGTTAATAAAAAACATTGAAATTCTGATTAACCAATTCTATATATTTTTTGACAATATTTATAGTTTTTCTTTTATCCATTATTGAAGGTACTCAGTATTCTTGAAAATTTCTTCACATTTTTCATAAGTTAGTTTTTGTAATAGTTTTTCATTATATGTTGGGTATTTTGCTTCTATATTAAGTGGTTCCAATTCATCTAAAAAATCTTCTATGTATCAGATACTAAGTTCTCGATTCCTGCATCCTGAAAAGCTTTCTCTAATAAATCTTGCACTTTCAGTTCTGATGCCCAGTGTTGCAGATACTTTTTATCCAGCGAATCCTTCTGTACTTTGAGCACACCCAGAACATCATTCCACTGGCGATCGGATATGTCTCCGCCCAAACGAAACCATGCCAGTTTATTCAGAACGATATCTTCGGGAGACACAAGATAAAATTCGGTGGTTCTCTGCTCTTCATCCAATGTGTCTTTTCTTCTTCTTTTAAATGTTTCTATGTCGTAAGGTGTATTTTTGGAAATAAAGACATCAATTTTAAGCATTGTTTCGAGATGGATAATGTTGAATGATGAACATCTTCTGATCGCATCCAGAATCATATTTTCATCAATATAATAAGAGGGTTCAAGCATTCTAACAAGAGATCGGACATGCTTCGGTTTTAAGTCCGACACCATGTCAACATCCATTGTCGAACGGGCTATTCCGTATGCGGAACTTGCCACTGAGCCTCCGATGTAATAGCGAATGCCAAGTTTTTCAAAAGCTTCAGCAACTGGTTCTGTCGCTTCTAGTAAATCGGGATTTTTCATAATGATCTGGTTTCCATGTATTCGCGGAGAAGACCTGCTAATTTATCTCCGTAATGATAAGATATAAATTTCAGATTCAGTTCCTTTTTATCCAAATCAGGATTGGCTCTCATAATTGCCCGCCTAGAAAGCCATATAGTGCTTTCAGACATAGAACGCACTCTTGAGATTCTTTTGGCAATACTCGAA
>JAUWNO010000139.1 GCA_030612605.1 Armatimonadota bacterium | reverse complement strand
TATTATATCTTCTTTCGGAACGCAGCCTAAAACAATAAGAGAAATGAGAATTATTAACAGAAATCTTTGCATTATTTACCTCCATTATACGCCGAGTCTTGAAATTGAGGTTTTATCATCAATTCAGCACTGGCTTTATTTAGCGCCAAAGGAACGTCTTTCAACACACATATTCGTATTAAGGTTTGAATGTCATGTTCATGTCCGTGCGGAGTTCTGGCATCGATCATAAATATCAGGATATCAATATTACCTTTTAGTACTTCATTGGCAATGACGATATCTCCACCATCAGGTCCGTGTCCTAAAGCTTGCACTCTAAGCCCGGTGATATTCTCTACTGCTTCACAAGTTCCTCCGGTTCCCACCAAGTTATGTTTGCTCAATTGTTCCCTATATTTATTAGCCCATTCCGCCATATTTACTTTTTGATTGTCATGAGCAACGAGTGCTATTACTTTTTTCATTTGCTTTTCTCCTTAATTTTTTTTGCCCGCTAAAACACACCCCATTAAATAAAAGACTACCGTTTGATAAAAAATAAATCCAACGTGGTAAAAATTTAACGGGGCAGGTGAAAAACACGAAAATCAATTTATGTTTTTTCACAGCTAATACTGGCTTTTCTTTTTTGACACTAATTTATTCTGATTTTTTATGATTATATTCATATTGATTAAAATATTTTTTCAAAACCTTCATTTCATAATTTTTCATAATTAATCAGCGTTCATCTGCGTCAAAATTCTTAATCTTTTCGCGTTATTTCGCGTATTTCGTGGGCAGATTTATCCAAACACACCGCTCAGATAGGCTTCGGTCCGTTTGTCTTTGGGAACGGTGAACATCTTTTTTGTTTCTCCGAATTCTACCATATCACCAAGGTACATAAAAGCAGTGTAATCTGAAATTCTACCTGCTTGAGCAATGTTGTGAGTTACTATGAGAATGGTAACTTTATTCTTCAATTCTGTACACAGCTCTTCTATTTTTGCTGTGGATTGCGGATCGAGAGCAGATGTAGGTTCATCCAGCAGGATAATATCCGGATTGTTTGCCAAAGCACGTGCAACGCACAAACGCTGCTGCTGTCCACCGGAAAGTGATAAGGCAGACTCATTCAACCTGTCCTTCACTTCATCCCACAACCAACTATCCTTCAGGCTTTTTTCCACTGTTTCGTTGATCACAGATTTTTTTTCACCACGAATTTTTAAACCATAGGCAATATTATTGTAGATCGATTTTGGGAATGGATTGGGGCGTTGAAAAACCATTCCAACTTTGGTGCGAACCTGTGTTACATCGATTCTGGATTCGTAGATATTCTGTTCATTCAAAAAAACTTTCCCTTTTATCTTTGCTTCCGGGATCAGGTCGTTCATACGATTGAAGCACCGAAGAAGTGTAGATTTTCCGCAGCCGGAAGGTCCGATTAAAGCGGTGATCTTTTTATCATAGATGGGGATGTTCACATCCTGAAGAACGTGATTCTCCGAAAACCATAAATTTAGGTTTTCGGTTCTGATATGTGTATTTACCATTTTCTTTTTTTCCTTATATTATATCGAATTATTATTGCGATAGTGCTTACCAGCAGAACCAGCGCAAGCAAAACAACAGCAGTTCCATAAGCGATGGGAACCTGTTTATCAGCGTGTGCTCCTTCCGTCATCAGAGCATAAATATGATAGGGAAGTACCATCACTTCATCCATCACGGATGTAGGTAATCTGCGAGTATAGAAAGTAGCGGCTGTGAACAGGATCGGAGCTGTTTCACCTGCCACACGACCGATGCTGATGATGGTTCCCGTGAGAATATTGGGAAGAGCAGTGGGAAGAAGAACTCGCAGGATAGTTTGCCTTTCTGTAGCACCCAGAGCCAGAGAAGCTTCCCTGAAATCCTGTGGGACACTTCGTAACGCTTCTTCACTGGCATTGATCATAACCGGAAGCGCCAGGATCGCCAAAGTAAGCGAACCTGCAAGAATGGAAACATCGAGTTTCATTAATTGCACAAATACTGTAAGACCGAACAATCCATAAATAATGGATGGCACACCGGCAAGTGTGTTGATGGCTATTCGGACAGATCTCACGAACCAGGCAGGTTTTCCATAACTGACCATATAAATGGCGGTGAAAACTCCCAGCGGTAGCGAAATCCCGATCGAGATGATGGTGAGCCAGAACGTTCCCACAATAGCAGGAAATATTCCGCCTTCTGTCATATATTTTTTTGGAGATTCAGTCAGGAATGACCAGGAGATCATCTTGCCGCCTTTAGAGATTATTACATACAGGAAAAGAATCAGGAATATGGCTGTAACTGCTATGAAAAATCTCAGGGCGTTTACTCCGAGAAACTGCTTTAATTCTCTCTTTGTCATTTTATTTCCTTTTCTTCAGGAATACGAATTCTGTTATCAAATTTGTAATAAATGTAATGAAAAACAATACGATTGCAATTCCAAAAAGAGCGTGAAAATGCGGACTGCCGATAACGGTTTCTCCCATTTCGGAAGCAATAGCTGCTGTCATCGGGCGTACCGGCTGAAATATACTTTTGGGAATTTGAGCAGCACCACCGGCTATCATTATCACTACCATTGTCTCTCCGATTGCTCTGCCAAAACCCAGCATAATACTGCCAACAACCCCAGAACGAGCTGCCGGTAAAACAATTTGAACTATAGTTTCCCACCTGGTAGCTCCCAATGCAAAAGAAGCTTCCCGCAAGTTTCTGGGAACTGTGGAAAGTGCATCCTCGCTCATACTGGATATTATGGGAACCACCATCACCCCCAGAACGATCGAAGCAGAAAAGGCATTCAATCCTGTGGGAATTCCAAAAACTTTTATCAGGAACGGGGAGAGAAATGCCATTCCAAATAGACCGTAAACAACGGATGGAATTCCTGCCAGAAGTTCGATAATGGGTTTGATTATCTCCTTTGAACGGGTTCCGGCAATTTCCGATATATAAATGGCAGAACCCAAACCCAACGGAATTGCGATGATCAGAGCTCCAGCAGTTACCACCAGCGAACCAACAATGAGTGAAAGAATTCCAAAATCGGCAGGGAAGTGTGTAGGATGCCAGTTTGGACTTGTTAAGAAATCTTTTATATTCACGTGCTTCAGGATCGGTAAGCCTTCTGAAAACAAAGTTGCAATAATGCCAAAGAGAACAATAATAGTAAATAATGAAGCAGTATAAGTGATCCCTTTGAACATTCTCTCCTTGAATTTATTCACTATTTATCCTTTTTCGACTCGAAAGGTACGTCGAGTCGAAGTGACGTTACCTCGAGTCGTCGTCGCAAACTCCTTACTACTCGAAACATTTTATCCTCACATATCCCTGTTCTTCCACGATTTTCTGTCCTTCTTGCGAAAGGATAAAATCGATGAAATCCTGAGCCAGCTTCTTCGGTGTATCTGTTGTATACATATATAAAAATCTGGTTAATTTATATTCATTGTTCATTGCTGTTTTGCAGGTGGGAAGCACTCCATCTATTTTCAGCACTTTAAGTTCGTTTCTCACATAACCCAATCCGATATACCCGATAGCACCGGGCGTGTAACTAACTGCGGTTGCTACTGCATTATTGGATGAAAGCTTCATCGCATCGTTTTTAACCATTGTACTATCCAGTACAACTTCGTTAAACACTTCAAAAGATCCGGAAGAAATATCCCTGGAAATTACGATGATCTTCTTGTCATTTCCACCAACTGATCTCCAGTTATTGATATCTCCTGAATATATCTTTTTAAGCTGTTTTAAAGTTAATTCAACGATAGGGTTGTCTTTGTGAATAACGATAGAGATAGCATCTCTGGCAATGGCTGTTTCGATGAGATTTTTTTTATCTATCAGGTCAGATTCACGCTTATTGATCTTCCTGGATGCATTGCCGATATCGATAGTTTCATTGATCATAGATTTAATGCCGATCCCGGTTCCGCCACCGCGTACAGAAATATTGATCTTCGGATTCTTCTGCATATAAACTTCTGCTGCTGCCTGAACAATGGGAAGAATAGTTGTAGAACCGGCAGTATTTATCCGATTGGTTTTCTGCACGCAGGCTGCGATGAAATTAAGCATCACACAACCGATAATGAGCAAAACCAGTATTTTGAATGATTTCATTTTAATCCTTTATTTTGGAATGAATGTTCCCAATCTGGGGCTTGGTAACAAGATTAAAAACTTCCGAAGTTTCAAAAACTTCGGAAGTTTGTAATAAAATTATTCAACACTAATGAATCCCTGTTCCTCAACTATTTTCTGTCCTTCTGCAGAAAGAATGAAATCGATATATCTTTTTGCCAAACCCCTGGGAGCACCATTTGTGTACATATGCAATGTGCGTGCAATAGGATAAGAACCATTCTGGATGGTCTTTTTGGAAGGCATAACTCTATCGATCTTAACAGCATTAACTGTTTCGTTCAAGTAACCCAGACCTGCATAACCGATTGCTCCCGGTGTGGTAGCAATAGTGGTAACTACTGCATTATTGGAAGCCAGCATCAAAGCCCCGCTGATGCATTTTGCATTATTCAGAACTATGTTATTAAAGACTTCAAAGGTGCCGGAAGATACATCACGAGAAATTACAACTATCGGCAAGCTGGGACCTCCAACCTCTTTCCAGTTGCTGATCTTGCCGGTATAGATGTCCTTAACCTGTTCCAATGTAAGATCTTTTACGTTATTGTCTTTGTGGATTACAATAACGATCCCGTCGTTTGCTACAATATTTTCGTAAGGATTGATCCCCTGTTCACGAGCAGATGCAAGTTCTTTTGCTTTAATATGCCGTGAAGCATTTCCAATATCGACCGTTCCTGCCATAATTGCAGCTATTCCCACACTTGAGCCACCTCCACGAACAGATATATTGATCTCAGGATTGTTATTCATAAAAACTTCTGCAGTTGCCTGTGCGATGGGAAGTACAGTGGTTGATCCGGCAATGGTTATCTTGTTTCCTTTTTTTGCCAACACCGGAACTGCGATGAGTGCAAAAAGGGTGAGTAAAATAACAAATTTTTTCATTTTTTCTCCTTTTTTTTGGAGTGCATTAACCGTGTTAATGCAAAAAACAACACGGTTGTTTTACTCCATATTATTTATTTACCTTTATTAATTGTTTCAGAGAATATCCAGCGAAGCTGCACCATAAGTTCATTTACATCATCAGAATCTTCGGCTTCATATTGTTTCATCTGATAGTTGGTTTGGACGAATAATTTCGGATTGTTTTTTGCATCTCTCATAATGTGATAATTGAAACCAGCAACAATCGTGTTATATCCATCGTCATCAGTGTCCGTATCAGGATCGTAAATGTCGTAACGAGCCAGAATATCGAAGTTGTTATTAACTTTGAAAACCGGCAATAAGGAAATGACAGTAGTATTTACTTTTTCGTAACCATCCTCATTCGGTTTATCTTTGTCTTTCATCAGGTATTGAGCCAGCAGACTGATAGGACCGAAAGCAAATTTACCAACACCGGCGATCATAGAATATTCTTCTCTATCGGGATTATCGATCATTGTACCTGTTCCATCATCTATTTCGCTGTCATTTACGGTTTTCATCATATATGAACCACCAACAGTAACACCGGCAATGGGAGTTACACGCAGGTTGGCAACAAAGTTGAGGTCTTTATTGATGTCTCCAGCAGTTTTTTTGTAACCTTCACCATTGTAAGCAGCCAGGGCATAAGTACCAAATCCGTTTGGTAAATAACCTGTTATACCAAAACCGTAATCCGTTGAACTGACGAACTTGTATTTGTCGGATGGGTCTTTGTCGATAGTTTGATAAGTCCAGTCATAGATAGTTCCGAAATACGTTTTCATTAATCCCACAGTAATTTTGGAATCTTTAATAGGAAGTATATTGCTGAAATCAAGATAAGCATATTTGATCTTCAGGCCTGCACCGTCCAGACCGTCTTCATCACTGAAGAAATCAACATTGAAACGACCTTTAATGTTGTTTCCGAATTTTGGTTCAAGACGAAGATAACCTCTTTTGAGAGCCATCTCATTTTTTGTTACTTCACCATCGATCGTTTGATACGTCCAACGATTCCACAATTCCATTTTCAATTTTGTTTCTGCATTCAAAATACTAAATGCAACGATTGTTAAAATTACAATTAGTAATACTTTTCTCACTTTTTCCTCCTTTATCCCGGCGTAGCTTTTTGCGAAGCCGGATTTTTCGGACTTTTTTGT
>JAUWNO010000320.1 GCA_030612605.1 Armatimonadota bacterium | reverse complement strand
CAGATAGAGGAGTTCCATCAAAATGCGTTGGTAAGATTACTCGAAAATATTAATCATTATTGGTATAGATGAAATTGATTAGAAATAGTATGTATAATATCTTGCGTTTTGCAGATTATTGTTTTGTTAAATGCTTTTGAGGTGTATTTTGAATTGTTATAAGCATACAAACGAGGTTGGTGTTGCATCGTGTTCGCAAGGATGTGGTAGAATTTTATGTAAATATTGTACAGAAAAATACGAACCTCCGATGTGTGATATTTGTTTTGATAATTTGAAAAAATTACAGAAAAAACAGATGTCTGAAACAAAATCTGAAATCACACAAAAAATTATTATCAATTTGCTATTTTTAATTCCATATTTGATAATATTATTAAACTCAGAAAATCCTAGCGACCTTTCAGCAATATTATTAATCCCAATAATCATTTGGGGTTTTATTGGGTTCAATTGGTTACTTAACTCGTTATTAAATTTAACTGGTTTTATCATATTTGACAGCTTGAAAGGTTGGGGTTTTAAATATATTATTGGTAGTTTTGTTGTTGGAATGTTTGGTTTTCTAATAATACCTATACTTATTACTCTTCAAGTAATTCAAATACTAAAATTAAACCAAAAAGGAAATATTTGAAAATGCCCATAACAAAAGCCTCCACATTCAGATTGAAAGAAATTCGAGAAGAACATGGCAGGATCAAAACATTATACAGCATTATAAAAGTAAATATAATTACGGATTTAAAAGATGTGAGGTTTTAATGAAAAGTAAAAAATTATATTTATATGTAGGAGAAATATAGAATGGAAAAAATTGATGTTCAAGGAAAAGTAATTACATTGTTTTCCGAAAATGAAAAAGATTACATTTCACTTACAGATATGGTTAGAGATATTGAAAATGGATTAGCTTTAATTGAAAAATGGCTTCGTAACAAAAACACAATTGAATTTCTTGGGATTTGGGAAGAAATCTATAATCCAAATTTTAATTCCACCGAATTCGAGGGAATTAAAAATCAAGCAGGTTCAAACCGTTTTGTTTTATCGGTAAAACAATGGGTAAGCAAAACCAATTCAAATGGTATTATGGCAAAAGCAGGAAGATATGGCGGAACTTATGCTCATAAAGATATCGTTTTTGAATTTGCTTCTTGGATTTCACCAAGATTTAAACTCTATCTCGTAAAAGAGTTTCAACGTTTGAAAGAACAGGAACAAAAACTACTTGGCTGGGATATTAAACGCAATCTGACTAAAATAAATTACAGGATTCATACAGATGCAATACAAGAAAATCTAATTCCAAAAGAACTGACTTCAAAGCAAATGAATATAATTTATGCAACAGAAGCTGATATTTTAAATATGGCTCTTTTTGGGAAAACCGCAAAACAATGGAGAAATGAAAATCCGAATAAAAAGGGAAATATCAGAGATTATGCAAATATCTCTCAATTGATATGCCTTTCTAATCTTGAAAATCTGAATGCACATTTTATTAAAGAAGCAATTAATCAAAGTGAAAGACTTGAAAAACTAAATTTTATCGCAATTTATCAAATGAAACTGTTAGTATCAGACAAAAATATTGATAGATTAGAAATACAATCGGATAATAACAAATAATGGATTTATTTTTTAAGCACAGTAAATTTCTTGAAACTTGTCTGTAACAAAAACCTCCACATTCAGATTGAGAGAAAAGCAAGAAGAACGTGGCAGTGATGAAACATTACACAGCATTATAAAATTATTAAAATATTATTATTGAATTAAGAAGATGTGAGGTTTTAATGAAAAGTAAAAAAATATTATTAATATTACGGATAATTATTTTAAGTATGATTTGTATTATTGGTTGTGAGAATGACAAAGACAAACCAAATATGGATTTTGTTTACCCATTAACCGTCGGAAACAGTTGGGAATATGAAAAACTCTACAAAAAATATGAATTATCACAAGAAGAAATTGAATACATCGAATCAAAGATTCGCGCAATGGAATAGATTATGAGTAAACAAAATCAATTAATCATCTACCAAACCGAAGATGGTAAAGTTAAAATTGAAACACATTTCAAAGATGAAACCGTTTGGTTAAATATAGATCAAATTGCAGAGCTTTTTCAAAAATCTCGTTCCACCGTAAACGAGCACATTCTCAATATTTATAAAGAGCAAGAGTTGGAAAAAGTAAATACAATGAGAAAAATCGGAAATTCCGATTTTTCTACCAAACCCACTAACTTTTACAATCTCGATGCAATCATTTCAGTTGGTTATCGTGTAAATTCCTATCAAGCAACTCAATTCAGGATAAAAAATTATATCTCGGATTTTGATAAAGAAATTTATCAAAGCAGAATGATAATGTAAATAATTTTTAATGATTAAATGATGAAAAATAAATCGCTTACAATAAAAGATGAATTAACCGAATTTCTTTTATACACAACACCAGACGGAAACGTGAAGGTGGAGATATTTCTTCATAATGAAAATATCTGGCTCACCCAAAGGCGGATGGCTGAACTTTTTGGTGTACAAAGACCAGCAATAACGAAACACTTAAATAACATCTTTAAAGAAGGGGAGTTAAAAGAAATTTCAGTTAGTTCCATTTTGGAACATACTGCCGTAGATGGTAAAAAATATCAAACCAAATATTATAATCTCGATGCCATCATTTCAGTTGGTTACCGAGTAAATTCACAGAAAGCAACTCAGTTTAGAATATGGGCAACGAATGTATTAAAAGAATTTGTGATAAAGGGATTTATCCTCGATGATGAACGATTGAGAAACGGGAGATACTTCGGTAAAGATTACTTTCAGGAACTATTAGAACGAGTTCGATCTATTCTGGCAAGTGAACGCAGAATCTACCAAAAAATTACTGATATTTTTGCAGAATGCAGCATTGATTATGATCCGAAATCCGAAACTACTAAAAGGTTTTATGCTACCGTTCAAAATAAATTTCATTATGCAATAACAGGACAAACAGCAGCAGAAATAATTTTTGAAAAAGCTGATGCTCAAAAATATTTTATGGGATTGAAAACCTGGAAATCTGCTCCAAGAGGAAGAATAATAAAATTTGACACTAATATTGCGAAAAATTATTTGAGCGAAAAATCAATAAAAAAATTGGAAAGGACAATTTCAGGTTATTTTGATTATATCGAAAATGTTATTGAAAACCGAATTTCATTTACAATGGAAGAATTCGCGGAAAGTGTTGATAGATTCCTTGAGTTCAATGAGTATAGAATTCTCGATGATGACGGTAAAATATCTAAAGTTCAAGCAGAA
>JAUWNO010000371.1 GCA_030612605.1 Armatimonadota bacterium | reverse complement strand
TCTGTGACGGGATAGTTTGAGGAAACCGCAACCTTTGGTTCCTATTCTCTTACCAGTATTGAATATCTTGATATTTTTGTAGCAAAGATGGATGTAAATGGAAACTGGTTATGGGTAATCAAAGCTGGTGGAATTTCTGATGATGTCGGAGAGGCAATTACAATTGATGATGCCGGAAACATTTATGTTACAGGATATTTTTGGGATACAGTAACCTTTGGTTCCTATTCCCTAAGCAGTGGATATTATGATATTTTTGTAGCCAAGCTGGGAAACGAGACTTCAGTTGAAAACGAAATAATTCCAATAAAAATGGAGCTTTCAAATTATCCCAATCCGTTTAATCCGGAAACAACAATCTATTTCAATTTAACCACGGAGTTCACGGAGAGCACGGAGTTGATAATTTATAACCTCAAAGGTCAAAAAATTAGACAATATTCAATATTAAATAATCAATCTTCAATTATTTGGAATGGCAAAGATATGAACGAAGAATCTGTCAGTTCTGGACTATATTTGTATAAACTGAAAGTAAAGGGAAAAACTATCGCAACAAAGAAGTGTTTGCTGCTGAAATAGTTTCATATGACCAGTTCGAGAGTAATCCCGGGCTGGTCTTTTATTTTTGAGAAATGATGCTTGTAACATCGTGTCAGCATAAAGTAAGAAAAAAGCTGAAAGAACACTGCACACGTGGAACATTCGTCAAAATGAAGTTAAAAAATTAATAGTAATAAAAGAAAACTTTGGAAAACTTGTAGAAAAATGTATTCGACTTATTATTTTGGCAATATCAAGATGAGAAGAAATAATTATGTCCTCCCTCAACCGTTCAGGTTATCCTATTTTAAAAAAAGAACAGAAATGCATAAAAGTAAAACTAAAAAAGAATTGCCTGAATTTTTAAGTTTTTTCAAATTGTCTTATGAAATATTTGGAGGTTTTAAATGGAAGCCATCAGGAAAATAGCAACTGTCAAGAACGGTATTATTTCTTTCAAAGGATTAAATAAATTCAATAGTCAGGAAGTAGAAGTGATAATATTACCTTTATTCAATGACAGCTTAAAGAAAATTAAATCCCAAAAGAAAAATCTATTAAAATATGATGGAATATTAGAATCAAATTTTAGAGATACTTCTACTAAAGTTGATGAGTTGATTTATGGAAAGTAATTTACTATTTATCGATACAGTGTAAAGAGAAAAATGTTCGAGTGGAATTTAAAGTCGTATCTACAGGTTTTGTAACAACTTTTTTACGAACTGAAGTTGAGGAAGATGAGACTGCCCAAGAAATCAAAAAGGTCACCGATAAGGTCACCGATAAGGTCACCGATAATCAGAGAAAAATACTGGAAAATATCTCAAATAATCAATTTATTACAACAAGAGAGCTTTCCGAAATCGTGGGAATTTCAATTCGGAAAATAAAAGAAAATATTACTGTTATGAAAGGAAAGAACTTGATAGAGCGTATTGGATCAGCAAAGGGTGGTCACTGGAGAATAACTGGAATTATAAAGCCAGATGAGAAAAACAAAAAGACTACTACCCAAGAAACTGTGGAGAAAACTAGGGTAGAAAAGTTGGGGGAAAGTTCACCAGAAAGTTCACCAGAAAGTTCACCCAAAACTGATAGAAAAATAATTGAATTGATAATAGGAAACAACAAAATAACAACTGAAATGATGGCCAATGAAATTGGGATTAGTAAAAGGGCGGTTCTAAAGCAAATTAGAAAATTGAAAAAAGAAGGTAAATTAGAACGCATCGGACCAACCAAAAAGGGTTACTGGAAAATAACGGAAAATTATGAATGGAATGATGAAGAAAGAAAGCAGTAAAATACTTTTAAAAAAAACTAATAAAGATATTGAGATAAAAAAAACCACCCAAGAAACCACCCAAGAAACCACCCAAGAAATTTTGGAGAAAACTGGGGTAGAAACTAGGAAGAAAATTCTTTTTCTGATGAAGAAAAATCCTGAAATCACAGCGGTAGCACTTGCAGAAATTGTTGGTTTAAGTTCCAGGGCAGTTGAAAAGCAATTATCTAACCTAAAGAAAAATAATAAAATAAAACGCATCGGACCTAAAAAAGGTGGATATTGGGAAATAATTGAAAGGATTAAAACTGATAAAATGAATAATAATATTAATACTCAAAAATTTGTGGAGAAAAGTTCGGAAGAAAGTTCGGAAGAAAGTTCGGAGTAAAATAATTTTATAACGAAACAGGGTTTCGTAACAAGCGGAAATCCAAATTCAACAAGTTTCATTAAAATATGAGTTCTGCGAAATAGAGTGTTTTTGTCATCCTGCTTGCCAAGTCGAAGCTAGCGAAGACTGGAGAAATTCTTCTTACTTTTCCATCGAAGGATCTACGCTTATAATAAGACTTGTCCGCAGTGGTGGATTCTTCGTGAGAGACTACTTCGAAGATTTCCTCAGACCGTGTCCGGCTTTTGACGGAAAGACAGCCTTTTTTCATTTTGCAGAACCATTTTTTAAAAAAAAGCAGGAGCTAAAAAATGGACTATAATAAATTAACTGACAAAATTATCAATGAATTGATTGATATTGTGGGGAAGAACAACCTCATAATAGATAAAGAAGAGATGGAAGATTACATTTGCGATGAGATGAGCATTCCCCAGAAATTTTATCCTGAAGTTATTGTTAAACCAATAGATGCTTCAGAGATTTCACAGGTTTTAAAATTAGCAAATAAGAATAATATTCCGGTAACACCCAGAGGAAGCGGAACAGGTTTGAGTGGGGGAGCAGTAGCAATATTTGGAGGAAT
>JAUWNO010000279.1 GCA_030612605.1 Armatimonadota bacterium | reverse complement strand
ATAGTGGTGGTAAAAGGTAAACCTCACAAACTGGAAGAACTGGCAAATAAACTGAAATCCGCCAAAGGCGTGAAACATGCATCGCTGAGCCTGGCAACCACCGGGAAAGAGATTTAACCTTGCAGAACTCCTTGCTTTTCTCTCGTTCCTAAACTCACAGTCTGTGTGAAAACTGATGAAATGCTCGATATTTTCTCGACCCCCTCTAACTCCCCCCATTTAGGGGGAGAATCTATCTCCATTTGCCGCAGGCAGTTCCCTTCCCCTTCGATAGGGGGAAGGGTTCAGGGTTGGGGGTCGTGGAGAATTAAGAAAAATCATTTAAACACACCCTGTCAGTTTGGGAACGCAATTGTCTGTGAAACTCTGTTTCATAATGCATATGTTGACTTATAAAATATTAGTATCATTATGAAAGAGGACTTTCGTAACGAGCAGAAGAGGCGTAACCTTGTGTAAATTCTTGCTTTTCTTATTTTCCTTCTCCGTTTGGGAGAAGGACAGCAGGATGAGGTCGAAATAGTGAAATCCTACAACAAAGCCGTTCAATTCCACGGACATAGTTGTCCCGGGCTGGCAATGGGCTATCGCATGACAAAAGCAGCTCTGGATCTTTTTTCTTCCGAACGGGCAAAAGACGAAGAATTGGTTGCCATTGTGGAAAATGACGCCTGCGGAGTCGATGCTGTTCAATTTCTTTCAGGGTGCACTTTTGGTAAAGGTAATCTGATCTTTAAAGACTACGGAAAGATGGTTTACACTTTCTATCATCGTGCTTCTGGGAAAGCTGTTCGCATCAGCAGGATAGCTGGTTTCAGAACAAAGCTATCTGATCCGCAGATTTCCAGAGAAGAAAGAATAAATCTGATTCTCACAACTCCCGAAAAGGATATTGTTCAAATTGAAGAAATTAATATTCCTGAGCCGGAATACTCTCACATTTTCGAAACTGTTTTGTGCGAAATCTGCGCAGAATCTGTAGTTGAAAATAAAACCCGGATGCTTGATGGAAAAACTGTTTGCATCCCATGTTATAAGAAACAGAAAAATTAAAAAGGAAAATTAAAAGATGAGTAATGAAATCACTCTTTTAGCGATCACAGCCGCATCGATCGGCTTTTTTCACACACTGTTCGGACCGGATCATTACCTGCCGTTCATCATGATGTCCAAGGCAAGGAACTGGTCAACTCCCAAAACTATGCTGATAACTTTTTTGTGTGGATTGGGACATGTAGGTAGCTCAGTAGTTCTGGGAATAATTGGAGTTTCGATAGGAATTGCCATAACCAAAATCGAGTTTTTTGAATCTTTCCGGGGCAACCTGGCAGCCTGGGCTTTCATTGCCTTTGGGCTGGTCTATTTTATCTGGGGTTTAAGGAGAGCAATCCGTAATAAACCGCATACACATTTGCATATTCATGAAGATAGCACATCGCACGAACACGAACATGCTCACCTCAAAGATCATTCTCATGTGCACGAAAATAAAGGTAAAACAATCACACCCTGGATACTTTTCACGATCTTTGTTCTTGGTCCTTGTGAACCGTTAATTCCAATTTTGATGTATCCAGCAGCAAAGAATAATGTGGGAGGTTTGATACTGGTCACATCGATCTTTGCAGCAGTAACTATTGCAACAATGATGGTTGTGGTTTATGTTACTTCCACCGGAATAAAATTGATTCCCATGAAAAAAATGGAAAAATATTCACATGCAATTGCCGGAGCAATAATTTTGTTCAGTGGATTGGGAATACAGTTTCTGGGACTGTAACTCAAAACTCCTGCTTTGAGAATGTGAAAGTCGAAATGATGAAATAAGAAATAGCATCGAAAAACCTTCCGAACGATTAAATGCTGGGAACGCTTGCAGGAACAATCATGCAGATTGTTTTAAAATATTTTGGTTCAATCAAAATGATTGAACCTGCTGTAAAAAAAAAGAAAATTGACACATTCTTTGTGTCTTAGTGCCTTTGTGGTAAATAAAGAAGGAGAATAAATGGAAACAAAAGAAATTAAAGTGATGAAAAAAATATTGAATATCAACGACAGTATCGCAGATGAACTCAGGATTTCGTTAAAAGAAAAGGGAATATTATATATCAACTTGATGAGTTCTCCCGGTTCGGGAAAAACTACTCTCCTTGAAAAAACCGCAGAGAAATTCGGCAAGAACATCTTTGTTATCGAAGGTGATATTCAAACAACCCTCGATGCGGAAAGAGTGGCAAAAGCGGGAATTCGCAGCTTTCAGATAAATACCGGTCCTTTTGGTGGAGATTGCCACCTTGAATCCGGCTGGATAAAATCTGCCATAGAAGAGATCGACCTTTCGGGGATCGAGATTCTGTTCGTGGAAAATATCGGTAACCTGGTCTGTCCGGCAGAATTCGATGTGGGAGCTCATATTAATGCAGTGGTTCTCAGCGTAACCGAAGGTGAAGATAAACCGCTCAAATATCCCCTTGCTTTCAGGAATTCTCAGCTTTGTATAATTTCCAAAACAGACCTTCTTCCTTACCTTGATATCAATATTGAAAAGATCAAAGAAAACATCAAAAATGTAAATCCACAAATGGATATTATAGAACTTTCTGCTAAGACAGGCGAAGGTTTTGAAAACTGGGTAAAATTCCTGAATTATAATCTTAAAAAATAAAAAGGGGAAACAAAAATATTTCCCCTTTTTATTAACAACTTTATAACTTATTTACTATAGATTAATTACGTTTTACTATTAATCCATTTAATAAATTCTGCAATTCCATCTTCAAATCTAGTATGAGGATTGTAGCCCAATATTTTCTTACTTTTAGAGATATCCGCAAAGGTTACATTTACATCTCCAGGTTGGAGGATTAACTGCTTTTTCTCTGCCTTTAAATTCAGAGCATTTTCCAATGTAAAAATCATTTTGGAAAGTTCAATTGTTTGCGATTCTCCCAGGTTAAAAATCTCATAATGATTTCCGGTTTGAACAAACACAATCGATTTGAGAACTCCATCAATAATATCATCGATATAGGTATAATCACGTTGAGTAGAACCATCTCCAAAAACAGGAATCGGTTTGCCAGCCAGCATTAAACGCGCAAATTTATGAATCGCCAGATCCGGTCTCTGACGTGGACCGTAAACAGTAAAAAACCTCAGACAAAGAAGAGAAATATCATACAAATGATGAAAAGAGTGACAAATCAGTTCACCTGCTTTTTTGGTGGAAGCATAAGGAGAGATGGGAAAATCAACCGTATCATCTTCCGAAAACGGAACTTTCTTGTTATTCCCGTAAACCGATGAAGATGATGCGAAAATGAAATTTCTGATATTGTTTTTCCGGCATTCTTCCAGCAGGTTAACTGTGCCGTTTACGTTGACTTCCGTATAAAGTTTGGGATTTTCTATGGAAGGTCGAACTCCTGCCATGGCTGCCAAATGGATGACCAGGTCGAATCTGTTTTCTGAAAATATTTTATCTAAACCGGATACATCACGGATATCGGATTCAAAAATCCTGAAATTGTCATTTTTTAGTAATTCTTTGATATTATTCCATTTTATCGCAGGATCATAAAAATCGCAGAAATTATCTAATCCGAATACCTCGTGTTCCTTAACTAAAGCATCACAAAGATGAGAACCGATAAATCCCGCAGCACCTGTTACTAAAATTTTCATTTTTCCTTTTTTTTAACCACTGATATAATCAGATATTATCTTTGATTTTCTCCTTCCGAACTTTTTAGTTCGGAAGGAGCTAACTCCAGAA
>JAUWNO010000343.1 GCA_030612605.1 Armatimonadota bacterium | reverse complement strand
TTTCCTCGATTATCTATAAAGTTTTGCTCTTTCAGATGTTTGATTAAGCTGATAATTCCTGTGCCGCTGATACCGCAAGGTTTTGCATTTCCTGCTATTTCATAAATAAATTTACCCCGTTGGAAAGAATTCCTACGGGGTTTATTATTTTCATAAGATACTTCTGTGATTGCACCCTGTTTGAATCTCACTCCGCAATTAAGACCCATTCCTTCAAAAGCAGGTCCAGCAGAACATGCACAGCCAATCAGCCAATCTTTATTACCAATGATAATCTCACCATTTGTACCAATATCCAGCAGAATATTTATCTCATCTTTTTTGTGTAGATCACAGGCAATAATTCCGGAAATCAAATCTCCGCCCAGATAATTTGCCACACAAGGCATTACAAAAAGTTTCCCTTTTTTGATGATTTCGATGAATGAATTTGAATTCAACGTTGGAAATTTCCGCATTACCGGACTATAAGGCGTTTCCCGAATAAATTTTGCCGGTAATCCTAAGAATAAATGAATCATTGTTGTATTACCGGAGATGACAACGGATTTTATTTCATTATTGGAAAGATTATTTTTCAAACATAAAGAGCTGATACTTTGATTCAGTTCTTCCAGGACTTTTTTCTGTAAGATTTCAGCTCCATTATTTTTCTGAGCATAAACGATGCGATGAATAATATCTTCTCCATAAATGGTTTGCGGATTATAAAAAGTGATGGAATCGAGGAATGTTCCTGCATCTAAATCGAACATAGCAATAGAAATTGTGGTCGTTCCCAAATCGAGCCCAATTCCCAGATTTTTAAGGTTTGCTCCTTCAATAATATCAACTATCTCATATTTGTTCTCGTTCCCAATCTCCCGATTCTTTTCCTCGTTCCCAATCCCCTGATTCTTTTCCTCGTTCCCAATCCCCTGATTGGGAACGCAATAAAGATAGATTGTGTAAGTATTTTTCTTATGAGTGGCTCTAGATATTTTTGTTAGCAATTCAACATCTGATGGAATATAAATCTCAAAACCTGCTTTTTTCAGAAGGTTTTTCAAATACTCAATATCAGATTGATAAGAAATTCTTACCCCCGGATTAATAAAGAGTTCAATCTTCTGAATAGCTGGTTCAATCTTGATATCTTTGAATTTTTCTATAAAATGGTTTTTATCTTCTTCAACTACAAGATTACTGTATTCAGGCAAAACAACTGTCATATCTTCATTCACAAAAGTCTGGCAGGCT
Source organism: Armatimonadota bacterium (assembly GCA_030612605.1). Classification (GTDB taxonomy): domain Bacteria; phylum Cloacimonadota; class Cloacimonadia; order Cloacimonadales; family TCS61; genus JABMPU01. The sequence continues at coordinate 1,871 of JAUWNO010000343.1, read as the reverse complement.
AAACAGGATTTGCCATCAATGAAAACTGTGCACTTTTTACAAACACCATTTCCTCCGCAGGGAGCATCTATGAACAATCCGCTTTCCTGAATGGCATGTAATAAATTTGTGTTTTCTTTAACTTGAATTTCTCTGGTAAAATTTCCGGAAATTAATTTTAGATTTTTCATTGATAGATTTCTTTCAGATATTTTGGTATTTCCGCTGCTTCCTGGGGTCCGACCAATATTTCCCATTCTGGAATAGTATCTTCCAGCTCTCCTCTGATAATAGCTACATAACCGGGAATGATAACTTTTTTATGATTTATCTTTTCCTCGATTCCGGAATTCAAGATGGCTTTGCCCACGATTTCTCCGGAAAATTTATTGGCAGACCAGGCAGTTAAAACCGACATTCCTTCAGCATCCACAATACACAACCAGGCTGGAGAAATAGAGTTTTCTATTTCACCGGACACGATAAAATAGGTTAATGAAAAATTCGTTGTAACTATTACAGGAGAACTTTCATCCGGCTCACCAACTTGGTAAATGCCTGCATCGATTTGCAGAGGTTTCTGCGGGTCAGTGAAAATATTCTGTCTTAAGGTTAGAAGCGGAAATAATGAAGTTCCTGAAAATTCTTTAAGGATGATAATGGATGAATATTTGCAGATTCCAACGATTGCTGAATGCAACTCGTCTTCTTTGAAACATTCTGTTAAAATGGGATATCCAGCAAGTTTAAATCCTTTTTTTATGGCTAATCTTCTCAGGAAAACATTGTTTTCCAATAATTCATTTAGATTATTAAGGTCTATTGATAAGATTATATTTTTGAAATTTTGAGCTTCACATTTTTCAACTTTGTCCAGTAATTCTTCAATATTCTTTGCAGATAAGACAATTGGAATTTGAGTTTCAGAAATTATATTGAGTGTTTCGCTCAGATCTTCAAATTTATTTAATATCATTCTTTTATTATCAACAAGCTGAATTGCTTCCTTAATTATTTCAGGATTACAGTCGCTTAAAATTATTATTTTTTCAGTTTTGGATGAAATTATCTTCAACTTTAGCAGATAATTATTTTTATCGTCAGATTCATTTTTGAAAGAAATACATTCCGGTTCAAGCATTTCTCCGACTCGTTCATATTTATAGCTTTCAATTCTTTTCAATTCATTTTCAAATTCTTCAGCACTTAGATTATCAGTCATTTCCAAAGCTATGAGAGTTTGATTAACAAAAGTTTTTTCGTGCCTGAACATCACGGTTTCTGCGCCAATGGAAATCTCTTTTTCTCCATTTTTGAAGGTTATTTTTTTGATGGGTGGTGTTTGAGCAGTTCCCAGTATTTCCATTGCTTCATCTGATATATAAGGGCAAGCTTGAGGTGCTGCAATTTTTCCGGCAAGTTTCATAGCAAAAGCTAGGCACGTGGGAACATCACACTCTCCACAATTTTTATTTGGTAAAAGTTTAAAAATCTCTAATCCTGTAAGTGCCATAATTATATCCCCTGTATGAAAATTTGAGTTAAGTTATCCGGCAGTTGCCGGATGACTTGACTTAAGTTTTCTAATTCACTGAAACATTTCAACTTAACTCATCCGGCAGCTGCCGGACAAGTCAAGTTTCCATTTTGTATGAAAAATCATACTTTGCGAATGGACCTTACTTACCACTTGTTGAGTACAATGAATCAATAAAATTTCTTATCTTTATCACTGACTCTGGATGCCGCACCACAACGATGTTTGCTCCTGAAAGTATCAAACCAATCGCTGTTGTTGTTTCCCAATTTATTGCTCGATCCGCTTTGCTGCCATATTTTTTGTCTTCAATTTTTATTTCCTTGATTTTCCAGGTTTCCTGTCCCACACAGCA